>NZ_JAKZKW010000011.1 GCF_022808695.1 Fundidesulfovibrio soli | reverse complement strand
GCAGGAACTGGGTGCCCTGCAGCAGATTGCGAACGATCTGCGCGTTGGCGGGCACGGTCAGCTTCATGGCGTTTTCGATGGCGGTGGTGGAGGCCTGCAGGTGAATGTAGGTGCACACGCCGCACAGACGCTGGGTGATCAGGGGCGCGTCGCGGGGGTCGCGGCCGGCCAGGATCATCTCGATGCCCCGGAACAGGGTGGCCGAGGCCCAGGCCGAGTCGACGGTGCCGGCGGTGCCGACCTTGGCGTCGATGCGCAGGTGGCCTTCGATGCGGCTGATGGGATCGAGGGTGATGTTCCCGGGGGCCGCGACGGCAGCGGCGGCCGCGGTCGTGGTGGACGTCGTCGTGGTGGTGCCCGTTGTGGAGGTTATCCCGCCGAGCAACGAGCTAGCAGTGGAAGTGGTAGCCATAGTTATCTCCTGAAAAATTTCTATTAATCGCCGCCAGCGGGCACGAACTGAATCTTGCTGTGGCTGCTCGAAGCGAACTTGGTTCCGAACTCACTGTTGTAGAACGAGGTGTTGGCGTCCCAGAAGTTCGGGTTGGAGCAGCCGATGCAGTGGTGGACAGCCTGGATGTCCCAGGAAGTGCCGCCGTTGAACTTGGCGGTGGCGCAGTTGTTGTAGGTGACCTTGCCCCTGCAACGGTAGTCCTCGAGGCAGCCGTGGGGCCTGGGGCAGCGGCTGTGAACGGTCTGGCCGAAGGCGAAGGTGGGCCGCTTGTAGGTGTCGAGCGCCGGGAGGGTGCCCTTGAGCAGGTAGTTCACGATGACGCCCGCCAGGTTGTAGGGGTTGGGCGAGCAGCCGGGCACGTTGATCAGGGGCACGCTGCCCAGGATGCCCAGGTCGCCGACGCCCTTGGCCCCGGTGGGGTTGGGCTTGGCCGCGGCCAGGCCGCCGTAGGAGGAGCAGGTGCCGTAGGCGATGACGGCCTTGGCCTTGGGCAGCACGCGCTGGGCGATGGAGAGCATGGTCTCGCCGCCGATGGTGCCGTAGGCGCCGTTGTTGGCCGTGGGGATGGAGCCTTCCACGATGGCGAAGAACTGGCCCGCGTTGGCGTTGACCACGTCGGCCAGGTGGCCGGTGGCGGCCAGGCCGGCGGCGGCCATCAGGGTCTCGTGGTACTCCAGGGAGATGGTGTCCAGGATCAGGCTGTCAGGCGTGGGGTTGGACATGCGCAGCAGGGACTCGGTGCAGCCTGTGCATTCGCTGAAGTTCAACCAGACC
Source organism: Fundidesulfovibrio soli (assembly GCF_022808695.1). Classification (NCBI taxonomy): domain Bacteria; kingdom Pseudomonadati; phylum Thermodesulfobacteriota; class Desulfovibrionia; order Desulfovibrionales; family Desulfovibrionaceae; genus Fundidesulfovibrio; species Fundidesulfovibrio soli. Next base: position 109,845 of record NZ_JAKZKW010000011.1, on the reverse strand, counting down.
ACGATGGGCTTGGGTCCGGTCAGCGCCCTGGCCACTTCGGCCATGCCCGTGGGGCCAAGCCCGATGGTGACGGCCACGGCCGAGCAGAACTTCAGGAAGGAGCGCCGGGATACTCCCGGGGGACAAGGGATGTCTTTGGCGGAAGGCACGTTGCGGTTTTTCATTGCGACTCCTCGTGGGCGGCGCGCGTTTTTGCGGAGGCCGGCCCGGTTTGATTCTGCGCCCGTTCAGTGAGTTGTTTCATCCGCCCTGGCCCGGACGATCCCGGGGAGGGCGGCTCGTCAACGTATCAAAGTTACAGACGAATATTACCTTGAAGCAGCTTGGCCCTAGGAATTGTTACTACTCGATGGCCACATAAGGGCTCCAAAATCTGTGCTAGAGGGAAAACCAAAAAACATATCACAAGATCGGGAGCGTTGCCAAGCTGAAAACAACCTTTCGGCTGCGTCCTATCGAACCAGTTACAGAGAAGGAACTAAAAAAGCGTAGGATGAATTCCTTGTAACTGGCGGTTCATGATGGAAATTTATCGACCGGCGCCCGAAATCGACGCTCGCAAGCGCGAAAAATCCGGGAACAGGGGCTTGGCATGCATCGTGCTCTTGGGGGCGCCCGGCGCTTGCAACATGACAGGCTGCCAAACAGGGAGCGATGGGGCTCTGGGTCGCGTTAGCCCGGTTCGAGGGCGATTGCAGGCCGCACCGCGCCACGTCCCGGGCAGAGCGCCAGCAAGAAGCGTCACGCGCGAAACCGGACCCGGAGCCAGACCGAAGCGCCCGCAGGAGGGGGCGGTCATCAGCCTGCCGGGTGGAGGCTTCGGTGTTGCTCGCGCTGGTGGTGACTCCCATGATTTCCTCGCCTGATGTTTCGTCGCTCATCCCGCTTCAGGGGGGATCGGCCTCTCAAGGAGGTGACGTGACCCTGACCCCTGGCGAGCGCCTTTGCGATGACACTCCTTGAGCATTCCCCGTGCCACGCACAATCAGGAATCCCGACCACCTCGATATTAAAAAAGATTTGTTCCTAATCGCGCAATAGCTGCGCGATCGAGATGCCCTCGGACCTCCAATTCTTGGAGGCGCGCCGACATGCCATGATGGCCCATCGATGCGGATTTCAGGCTGGCTCGAGAAAATCGCTCATGTTTGCGGTTAGTTGGCAGGGAGCGTCTGGTTTATGACGCCCCCTGCCCCTAGGGGGGCAATCTTTCCTCTTCCCGAATTTTTGCGGCAGGAAAACGCTGCCGCCGGGAAAAGATTTCCTCCTTATTGAGGATGATTTTGCTTTGGCACGGGGAAAAAGGGCTCAAAATCCACCTGGACGCGCTTGGGAACCCATGGCCGCGCAGGCAATTTCGCACACTGGAGTCCTCCCCTGAAGCCGGAGGCGCCAAAAATACGACCCTCGCGGTCTGGATTTTCCGCCCTGGAGTTTTTTGGCGGTGGTGTATAAATACCGAAATAACTCTTCCATATAGAAACCTAGTCCTCCGGAGAGAAGATGCGGGAAGGTCACAAAACCGGCGACCAGCTTCAGGCCGAGTTGGCAAGGGCGCGCGCCAGATTGGCGGCCTGCGAGGCCCGTTGCCGGGCGGGCGCGAAAGACCGGGTCCGGTTGGCGCAACTGGCCGAATTCGTTCTGCACAATCCTTCCCCGGTGCTTCGGACAGGCCTCGACGGCCTCATACTGCGCCTGAATCCCGCCGCGGAGCGGGTGTTGGGGCTCGGCATGCTGGGCAGATCCGTCTTCGATTTGTTGCCGGGTCTTCAAGCCGCCGTGGCGGAACGCCGGGCCGTGTGGGAGCCGCTGTGCGTCGAGGCGGGGTTCGCTGACAGGTGGTACGCGTTCCACGTGGTCCGCTCGGAGGCCAGGGACGGGTACTACATCTACGGCAACGACATAACCGAGAGGCGCCAGGCCGAGGAAAGCCTGCGCCGGACGCAGGCGATACTGGCCCACAGCGAAGCGTTGCTCAACCAGACCGAGAGGCTGGCCCGCGTGGGCGGCTGGGAGTTCGACCTGGCCAGCGGGGACATCTCCTGGACCAGGGAACTCTACCGCATCTTCGGCGTTGAGAGCTCCGCGTACGATCAGGGCGACTACAAGCGCAATTTCGACTTCGTGGACCCGATCTGGAGACCCTCCCTGGAGAGCGCCTTCGAAATCTTGCTCGCCGAGGGGAGCCCGTTCGACCTTGAGTTGCCCATAACCACGGGCGACGGCCGCCGCAGGTGGATCCGGGCCACGGCCGAAGCCGAGCGATCCGGCGGCAAGGTCGGGCGCGTCTACGGCAACATCATGGACATCACGGAGCTCAAGGAGTCCGAACGGTTCAGGGAGGACGTCGAACGCATCATCCGCCACGAGATCAAGACCCCCTTGTGCGGCCTGCTAAGCCTGGCCGAACTGGTCGTGGCCAGGGGCGCGACCGAGCGTTCGCTGCAGCTGTTTCCCGATCTGGTGCGTGCAGTCCGGCACGTCATGGACATCGTCGACTCGTCCGAGAAGATCTGCCGCATGGAAAAGGGGGACTACGCCCTCAAGGCGACATGGTTCGAGCTGGGGACCGTGGTGGAAAAGCTGTCGGAGGAACTGGCCCACATGTTCAACCGCAAGGGCTGCAGCATGGTCAGGAATGCGCCGGAGGGGCCCGCCATGATCCACGGCGAGGAGTTCCTCGTGGCGGACATGCTCTCCAACCTGCTCAGGAACGCGGTCGAGGCCTCGCCGGAGGGCCGCCCGGTCACCGTGTCCTGGGAGGTGGGGCCGGATGGGGTCATCATCCGCGTCCATAATATGGGGGCAGTGCCCGAGTGCGTGCGCGGCCGTTTCTTCGAAAAGTACGCCACGAGCGGCAAGCCGCACGGCACGGGGCTCGGCACGTACAGCGCCCGCCTGGTGGCCTCGGCCCACGGGGGCGGCATCGGCTTCAGCAGCAGCGAAGCCGAGGGGACGACAATCGAAATCATCATGCCCGTTCCGCGGGAGGGCCGACCCGCCCGGTGAGCCTGCCACGGCCCTGCGGGTGTTCCCTGCCGACCAGGGACCGATCAGTGGCGATGGTGTTGCCAAGCCCGATAATTAGGGTCATTGTCCCCCAAAATAGCCAGGAAGTGCACCTTGGACATGCCCGGACGCGATCCTAGCCCCATGGACCATGCCACGACCCAGGCGGAGGCCGGAAGCCTCGGCCGCCTGAATCATGAGCACCTCCGTCTTTTTTTCGACACAATGGTGCAGGGGGTGGCCTACTGCAAGATGGAGTTCGACAAGGACCAACCCGTTGATTTTGTCTATGTGGACGTCAACCCCGCCTTCGCCGCCCTGACCGGGCTCGAGAACGTGACGGGCAGGGCCGTGTCGGAGGTCATCCCCGGCATCAGGGAACGCGACCCCGGGCTCCTCGCCATCTACGGCCGCGTGGCCCGCGGCGGCCCGCCGGAACGCTTCGAGTATTATCTGGAATCGCTGGGTCAGTGGTTCTCCCTGGCGGCGTTCTGCCCCCAGCCCGGCTACTTCGTGGCCGTGTTCGACGTCATCACCGAGCGCAAGCGCACCGAGCAGGCCCTCAAGGTCAGCGAAGAGCGGCTGCGCTTCGCCCTGGAGGGCGCCAACGACGGCCTTTGGGATGTGAACATGGAGACGGGCGCCGTGTACATGAGCCCGAGGGGTTGTGCGATACTCGGCTACGAACCCGCAGAATTGCAGAGCGTTGTCCGGTCCTGGAGGGATCTCGTGTCCGAGGAGGACATGCCCCTGACCATGCGCAGGCTGGAGGACTATCTGGTAGGGCGTTCGCCCGTCTTCGAAGTGGAGCAGCGCCTGAAAACAAAATCCGGGGAAACCAAGTGGGTGCTCACCCGGGGCAAAGCCTCACGCCTCGACGGCCAGGGCCGCCCCAGCCGCATGACCGGAACTCACACGGACATCACTGAGCGCAAGCGCACCGAGCAGGCCCTGCGCGAGAGCGAGAGCCGCTACCGCCTGCTCATCGAGAGCGCCGGGGACGCGATCTACGTTTCCGACCGGGACGGCAGGCTCGTGGACGTGAACGCCAGGGCCCTGGAGCAGACGGGCTACACCCGGGAGGAGTTGCTGCGCCTGCGCATCGTCGACGTTGACACGGAGTTCAGTCTCCAGCCGGAGGTCCCCACGCTTGAGGACATCGCCCGCAAGGGGGGCGGCATGTTCCAGACCACGCACAGGCGCAAGGACGGCGTCACCTACCCCGTGGAGGTCCGCGTGGCGGTGCTGAACCTGGGCGGGGAGCCCCATTTCATGGGCATCGCGCGGGACATCTCCGAGCGCAGGGAGATGCAGGAGGCGCTGATCCAGTCCGAGAAGATGATGAGCGTGGGCGGGCTGGCCGCGGGCATGGCCCACGAGATCAACAACCCCCTGGGGGGCATCCTGCAGAATGTGCAGGTCATCCGGCGCCGCCTCTCGGAGGATTCGGCCCCGAACATCCAGGCCGCGCGGGAATCCGGCTGCCCGTGGGAGTCCATCGGCCGGTTCATGGAGTCGCGCGGCATTCCCCGTTTCCTGGAGAACATCCATGAGGCCGGGACCAGGGCCGCAAACATCGTGAACAGCATGCTGGAATTCAGCCGCAGGAGCGACGCGGCTTACGACCGGGCGGACATCAACAGCCTGTTGGACAGCACCGTGGCGCTTTGCGCCACGGACTACAACCTGAAGAGGAAGTACGACTTCCGCAAGATCTCCATCGAGCGGGACTATGACCCATCCCTGCCCCAGGTCCTGTGCGCCAAATCGAAGATCCAGCAGGTATTCATGAACATCCTCAGCAACGCCGCCCACGCCCTGGCGAGCGCGTCCAGTCCGAGGATCATTATGCGCACCCGCACCGCTGGGAGCTGGGTGCGCATCGAGCTGGAGGACAACGGCCCGGGGATGGACGAGAACACCAAACGCAAGGCTTTCGAGCCGTTCTTCACCACCAAACCGGTGGGCGAGGGCACCGGGCTTGGGCTGTCCGTCTCCTATTTCATCATAACCAGCAACCACCGGGGCACCATCGAGATCGACTCCCTGCCCGGCAAGGGCACCCGTTTCCTCATTCGGCTGCCGGTCTCGGCAGGGGGGCGGGAAGCATCCGCATAGTCCCGGTGCAACCAGCGACTCCGGGCGCGCCAACGCCCGGGCGATTGAACATCCGTTCAGCCATTCCGCACTCTCCCGTGTGATTCCGCCTGTCTGGGGGCGATTTTTTGCGTTCAACAGCCGAAGCGGGACGTCCAGCCCTGAGCCTTGCCGAAAGCCTAAAAATATCTCCAATCTTTACAGTGTTTTCAGTTTGCCGATGTGTTAGGGCGGTGAAAGGCTGTTGACATGACGCTTGAAAACCATGACTGAATGATCATTCAGTCAGGAGCTGATATGGCCAAGGATGCGGTGGAGTCCATTTTGACGGCGGCCACGTCCCTCTTCGCGGAGAGGGGGGTGGGCGGCGTCTCGTTGCTCGAGGTGGCCAAGAGCGCCAAGGTCTCCTCCGGGCTGATCATTTACCACTTCAAGTCCAAGGACAACCTGCTCTTCATTGTCTCCAGGATGATCCTTTCGCGCCTCCATCGCTGCGCCCTGGAGGCCATGCCCCCCGAGGCAGACCCTCTCGAAGCCATCCACGCCTTCATCGACAGCCTGTTCGCCTTCGCCGCGGAAAACCGCGACAGCGCCGTGTTCCTGGCCAAGTGCAACCCGTTCATGCGCCTGGACCTGACCAGATTTCCGGAGACGGAGCTTGTGGTCCTCAAGAACCAGATCGTGGGGCTGGTGCTGTCCAGGGTGCGCCAAGGCGTGGAGGCAGGCATCTTCAACTCCGTCTCCGAGGAAGCGCTCGAGTTCATCATCTGGTCCATGCTGCAGGGCGTTTGCCGTTCGTTCAGCCAGAGTCTCGACAAGGGCCTGCTCGCCCGGGAGCTCAAGGAGCTCTTCACATACAGGCTTATGGGCTCCCTCCGGGAGCCTCTGCGGAAATTGCACGGGGAACAATCCAATCAGGAGGGAGTACGGTGAAGAACTTGAAGTTGGGTATGAAAATAGGCCTGGGATTCGGCACCCTGCTGCTCATCGCCTGCGCCTTGGGCGGCATGGCCATGATGAACATGCTCTCCGTCGGCGCACATGCTGACCGCCTGGCCCAGGAGATCGCCCCGGAAGTTGCCATTGCCAACCAGATCGAGCGCAACGCCCTCAATGCGGTCCTCAACGTCCGCGCCTTCGGCTACACCGGCGACCCCAAATTCAAGGATGCAGGGCTCAAATATCTGGCCGAGGTGGAAAAGTATCTGAAGGATGCCCGCGAACTGGCCCAGAAGTATCCCGGGCTGGTGAAGCTCAGGGAGGCATCTGAAAAGACCATCGCGACCGTGGCCGAGTGGCGAAAGTACATAACCGCGAGCTTCGAGCTGGAGCAGGCCATGGCTGAGAACCGCAAGGTCATGGACCAGGCTGCCCAGGCTTTCATGAACAACGGCCAGAAGTATCTCGATGAGCAGAACACGGCCCTGGCCGCCGCCGCGGGAAAAGGCCCTGTGGCAACCCAGGAGGTTCTGGAGCGCCTGGAAAAGATCACGCTGATCAACGATGTCATGGATCTAGGCAACACAGTTCGCCTGGCCAACTTCAAGGGGCAGGCCCTGCGCGACCAGAAGCTCATCCAGGACGCCATGAAGAATTTCGATGAAATCAACCAGAAGCTCGCCAAGCTGCGGCCGCTGACGCGCAACCCGGCGGTGCTCCAGGCCCTTACCGACACCGGCAAGGCGGGCGAGACATACAAGGAGGCCATGCAGGCCTACCTCAAGAACACCCAGGCCATGGAGGACAACGGCAAGAAGCGCAGCGTCGCCACCGCCGAAGTGCTCAAGGCCGCGGAGGACATCGCCGTCTACGGCGTGAAGGTCACCGAGGAGGTTACGGGCGAAGCCTCGCACAGCCTGTCCCGCGCCTCCACCGTCATGGCGGTGGGCCTGGGCCTGGCGTTGATCCTGGGCATCGTGGTGTCCATCGTGATCACAAGGGGCATCACGGGCCCGGTCATCAAGGGCGTGGGCTTCGCCCAGAAGATGGCCCAGGGCGACCTGACCCAGACCCTCGACGTGAACCAGAAGGACGAGATCGGCGTGCTGGCCGACTCCCTGCGCACCATGGTGCAGCGCCTGAGCGAGGTCATGGGCGAGGTGATCGAGGGCACCAACAACGTGGCCTCCGGCGCCCAGGAGCTGGCCGCCACTTCGGAGTCGCTCTCCCAGGGCGCTTCCGAGCAGGCCGCCAGCGTGGAGGAAGTATCCTCCTCCATGGAGGAGATGGCCTCCAACATTCAGCAGAACGCCGACAACTCCGTGCAGACCGAGGCCATGGCCCTCAAGGCCGCCAAGGACGCAGAGGAAGGCGGCCAGGCCGTGACCCAGACCGTCGGGGCCATGAAGCAGATCGCGGAGAAGATCTCCATCATCGAGGAGATCGCCCGCCAGACCAACCTCCTGGCGCTCAACGCCGCCATCGAGGCCGCCCGCGCGGGCGAGCACGGCAAGGGCTTCGCGGTGGTAGCCGCCGAGGTGCGCAAGCTGGCCGAGCGCTCGGGCCACGCCGCGGCCGAGATATCGTCGCTGTCGTCGGAATCGGTGGCCGTGGCCGAGAAGGCCGGGAAGATGCTCGGGGCCATCGTGCCGGACATCAAGAAGACGGCGGAGCTGGTGCAGGAGATCTCGGCCTCCTCCCGCGAGCAGAACGCCGGGGCGGATCAGGTGAACAGGGCCGTGCAGCAGCTCGACCAGGTGATCCAGCAGAACGCCTCCGCCTCCGAAGAGATGGCCTCGACCTCCGAGGAGCTCTCCAGCCAGGCCGAGCAGCTGCTGGCCACCGTGAGCTTCTTCAAGCTCAAGGACGGGCAGACCGGCCGCCGCGCGGCGCCCAGGGCGCTGCCCCAGGCGGCCCATCGCCCCGCCGGGCGTGCGGAAGCCAGGAAAGCCAAGCCCGCGGGCAGGGGTGTGGTGCTGGACATGGGCGCCGAAGGTCATGACGACGACTTCGAGAAATTCTAGCCCCAGGAGCCAGACGTGAGCGACACCAACAACCAATACCTGACCTTCACCCTGGGCGAGGAAGTGTTCGCACTGGATATAGCGTCGGTGCGCGAGGTGCTGGAGTACACGGCCATCACCAAGGTTCCGCGCACCCCGGAATACATCCGGGGGGTCATCAACCTGCGGGGCCGGGCCGTCCCAGTGGTGGACGTGCGCCTCAAGTTCGGGATGGCCTCCACGCAGCGCACGGTGAACACCTGCATCATCATCGTAGAGGTGGACCTCGGAGGAGAGACCACTGTGCTCGGCGCCCTGTCCGACTCGGTCAAGGAGGTCATGGACATCGAGCCGGAGAACATCGAGCCCGCGCCCAGGATCGGCACTTCCATCAAGGCCGACTTCATCAAGGGTATCGGCAAGCACGGGGAAGACTTCATCATCCTTCTGGATATCGACAAGGTGTTCTCGGAGGAGGAGCTGCTCCAGCTGTCAGGCACCGGCGCCGAGCCGGAGGCCGCCGCCTGACGCGGTATATTACCTGGAAAACGGCCGGCCTCCCCCGGCCCCGCATCACGCGTGGCGCCTGACAGCAGGAGCACGCCGGATGCGGGGCCGGGCGGCCGGCATGACCGCCCGCCGGGGCCAGCCGTACAGCCCGGAGCGGTGACCCGGCCGTAGGGTTGAGCCCCGGCCCGGCCTTGCGGGGGCTTGTGCCCCGGCTGGCGGCGGCGTACATTTCCGGCCGCTGCGCCCTGCGCGCCATTTGGCTTAGGGAGGCTGTCATGCTCCGACCGTACCCAACCCAATTTCCTGCCGTCTCCGGCAACACGAGCACCCGTTCCGTCCCTTCGGATCGGGAATCGGTGCAGCCGTGAATTTCCACGCCACCACACCGGAAAGCCGCATCGGCAAGCGCCTGCTTCGTCAGGTGCTCGTGTTCAGCCTGGCTTTGCTGGCGATGTTCAGCCTGGCCCAGCTGGCCATGGAGTACACCCAGGCCGTCTCGGGCATCGAGAGGAGCCTGGAGGCCATCGGCGACCGCTACGGCAAATCCCTCTCCACCGCGCTTTGGGAGTTCGACAGGCGCCAGTTGGCCGCCCAGTTGGAGGGGATTCGCTCGCAGCGCCACGTCAGTTACGTCGGCGTGACCAGCGAAGGCGAAACCGTCATGGAATTGGGGGTGAAGGCCCCGAAGGGCGCAATCGCCCGGGACATCGCCCTGGTCTACGCCGGGAACCAGCGGCGGATGCCCGTGGGCACGCTCACGGTGCAGGCCTCCCGGGAGGGGGCCGCGCGCGAGATCGTGGAAAGAACGCTGAAGATGAGCCTGCTCTATGCGCTCATGATTTTCCTGGTGGCCCTGTTCATCTTCAGGCGCTTCCAGCAACAGGTGAGCAGGCACCTGGCCGACGCGGCCGCCTTCCTGCAAAGCACCGGCATAGAGGATCTGGGGCGCCCCCTGTACCTGGACAAGGCCTGGCGCGGGGACGAGATCGACATCCTAACCGACGCGCTCAACACCATGCGCTCCAGCCTGCGCGAGAGCTACCAGCGCATGCACGACGCCAGGCAGGAGGCCCAGGCCAGCGAGCAGCGTTACCGCGAGCTGGTGGAGAACGCCCGGAGCATGATCCTCAAGATCGACAAGAACGGGCGCATCCTGGAATTCAACGAATACGCCAGCGAGGTGTTAGGGTACAAACCCGAGGAGGTTCTGGGCAGGCACGTCCTGGATACCATTGTGCCCCGGACGGACAAGGCCGGGGGGAATCTCGGGGCCAGGATCGAGGGCATCCTGGCGGACCCCGGGCTGGAATCCTCTTCCGAAAACGAGAACATTCGCAAGGACGGCAGCCTGCTGGTCGTTGCCTGGAACAACAAGCCTTTCTTCGACGCCTCCGGGGAGTTCCAGGGCGTCATCAGCGTGGGGGTGGACGTCACTGAGCGCAAGCGCGCCGAGGAGGCTCTGCGCGAAAACCGGCAGGTGCTCGAAACCATCCTGAACTCCGTGCCCCAGTCCATCTTCTGGAAGGACAGGAACAGCGTCTACCTGGGCTGCAACAAATCTTTCGCCCAGGCCGCGGGCCTCAAGGACCCCGGGCAGATCGTGGGCATGACCGACTTCGAGCTGCCCTGGCTCCCCGAAGAGACGGAAGGCTACCGCGCGGACGACAGGCAGGTCATGGAGGGCGGCGAGCCCAAGCGCAACATCGTGGAGCAGCAGATGCAAAGCGACGGCAAGCGCATCTGGGTGGAGACGAGCAAGCTCCCCCTGATCGACGCCCAGGGTCGCGTCAGCGGGGTGGTGGGCATCTACGAGGACATCACCGAGCGCAAGACCGCCGTGGAGGCCCTGCGCGAAAGCGAGGACCGCCTTGAGTCCGTGCTGGAGGGCAGCCAGCTGGGCTTCTGGGACTGGGACATGGAGACCGGCCGCGTCTACCGCAACGAGATGTGGGCCAGGATACTGGGCTACACCCTCGACGAGGTCAGGACCAACGTGGGCCAGTGGACGGAACTCATCCACCCCGAGGACAGGGAGCTGGCCCTGAAATCCATCCAGGACCACCTGGCGGGCAGAACGCCCATGCACCGGGTGGAATACAGGATGCGCGCCAAGGACGGGGGCTACCGCTGGATTCTGGACCAGGCCCGGGTGGTCAAATACGACGCCCAGGGCAAGGCCCTGCGCATGAGCGGCACGCACACCGACGTCACCGAGCACCGCAAGATGCAGGAGCTGATGATCCAGACGGAGAAGATGATGAGCGTGGGCGGACTGGCGGCGGGCATGGCCCACGAGATCAACAACCCCCTTTCCGCCATCCTGCAGAGCGCGCAGGTGGTGCTCTCCCTCTTTTCCTCGGAGCGCAAGGCCAACCACGCCGCCGCCGAACAGGCCGGTTGCAGCCTGGACTCCATCAGGGCCTACGCGGAGAAACGGCAGATCCTCGTGTTTCTTGAGGGCATCCGGGAGGCGGGCATCCGGGCTGCGCGCATCGTCTCCAACATGCTGGAGTTCAGCCGCAAGAGCGAATCCAAGCGCGCCCCGGTGGACATCAACGCCCTTCTGGACAAGACGGTGGAGCTCGCCTTCTCGGACTACGACCTCAAGAAGAAGTATGATTTCAGGAAGATCCGCATCGAGCGCCAGTACGCCCAGGACCTGCCGCAGGTGCCTTGCACGCGCACGGAGATCGAGCAGGTGGTGCTCAACCTGCTCAAGAACGCGGCCCAGGCCCTCACCGAGCTGCCGCAACGGGACGCGCGCAGCACCATTAGCCTGCGGACCAGCCTCGACGGGGACTTCCTGCGCATCGTGGTGGAGGACAACGGTCCCGGGATGCCGGAACAGGTGCGCAAACGCGTTTTCGAGCCTTTCTTCACCACCAAGGGGGTGGGCGAGGGCACGGGGCTGGGGCTTTCGGTGTCCTATTTCATCGTGGTCACAAACCACAAGGGCGCCATCGAGGTGCAGTCCGAGCCGGGGAAGGGCACTCGCTTTACGGTATCGCTCCCGCTCAGGTGATGCCACGCGAGGCGGCTGCCCGTTGAGCAGCCGGCCGCCGTCACGCTGCAGGCTTTGCCAAGCCAAGCATGTCCACCGGATGGCGCGGCTTCCCGCCCTGGCCTTGCGCGCCGAAATCGCATATCCTAATGCACACCCGAAACCAGCACCCAAGCGAGGACCCCATGAGCAAGTTCCTGTTCGTGCTATCCCGTGGCCCCGAAGACTCCACACGCGCCGTGCGCGCCATGTTCCTGGCCAAGGTGGCGGCCGGAAAGGGGCACGACGTCACCGTGTTCCTGCTGGACGAGGCCGTTTACTGGTCCAACCTCGGCATGGCCGAGAGGGTGCGCATCCCAACCGGTGACGCCATGATCGACCAGATCAGGGAGCTCCAGGACAAGGGGGTGAAGTTTCTGGTGTGCAAGCCCTGCGCCGAGGCCCGTCTGATCGGTGCGGACGATCTGCCCGCCGGGTTCGAGATCAGCACCGCCGCCGTTCTCATCGACATGGCGGTCGAGGCCAAGGTTTTCAGCTTCTAGGCGCGGCCTGCTCAATCCCGAGCCGGGCTTGAAGCCCGGAGAGGGCCTCCAGCAGGGGCGGAAAGTGCAACGAGGAATCGTGATGAACCCCATCCTGAGTTTGGCCCTGGCGCTGGCCTTGCTGTTCCCGGCCGCGACAGGGGCCCTGGCGGCGGATTTCGCCGCCGACATGCTCCTGTCCGTTGACGGTAAGTTCCTGCAGGATGGGGTGGTCTACGTCAAAGGCAGCAGGATGCGCCTGGAGACAGCTCCGGCAGACGAGATGCAGGTGTTCATCATCGATCAGGCGCTGGGTAAGGCCTACATGCTTCAAGCCGCGACCAAGTCGTACCTGGAGCTTCCCCTGGAGCCCAAGCGCCTGGGGCTGTTGGCGCTCGCGGGGCAGTCCGACCCGGCGAAGTGGCGCAGGATCGGCCGCGAGACCATCGGCGTCTGGGACTGCGAGAAGCGCATCATGGAGTTCCGGTCTGACGGCGCCAGCGGCGAGGTGACGGTCTGGTTCCCCGAGAAGCTTGGTTATGTGATCAAGTCCGTGCTCAGGGAGACCGGCAAGAGCATCACCATGGAGTACAAGAACATCAGGCCCGGCTCCATTGCCGCCGGAATGTTCACGGTTCCCGCGGACTACCGGAAGGCCGTGATGCCGCCGGCGGGCCTGGGCATGGCTCCGGGCATGGTCGATCAGGACCTGGCGGCCAAATCGGCCCAGCTCTTCATGAAGAGCGGACAACATTCGCAGGAATGAGGCACTCGGGCTGAACCGCGCCGCCAGCGCCCCGGCCATCACAATAACGACCCCTTTTAAAGATGAAACGCGCGTTTTTCTACGTCCTGTACCTCCCCATTTCGGTGCTGTGCTTGTTCCTGTTGGCGGAACTCGGACTGCGGCTCTTTTCCGCACCGGTGCCCAGTTTCGTGAGTTTCGAATTCCATCCCGACCGGGCGGGCGATTTCGCTCCCGGCCGTCACCTCACGGACACCCTCATCAGGGGTCTGCCGTTCACGGTGAGCACCAATTCCCAAGGGCTGCGCGCCACGCGCGAGCTGTCCCCGCCTGGGAGCGGCGCGCTCCGGGTGCTCTGCCTGGGGGACTCCTTCACCTTCGGGGTCGGGGTGAACGACAGCGAGGCCTACCCCGCCCAGTTGGAAGCCATCCTGCGGACCAAATACCCCGGCCGGGACATCGAGGTCGTCAACGCGGGGATGCCCTTCTTCGACGTGGTGGACGAGTTGGACTACTGGGAGCAGAAGGGGCGCGCGCTCAAGCCCGACCTGGTGATCTGCCAATTCTACTATAACGACGTTCAGACAATGAACGGAGAATCGTTCCGCAGGGAGGCCAGGGCCAAGGCCGCGCCTTACAGCGCGACCAGGCAGCTGCTCAAGCAGTCCAGGGTATACGCCGCCGCCACCACGGCGGCCTACGGGCTGTTCAAGGCCGGGATGCTGCCCGCGCAGGGCCAGGCGGCCAGGCCCGCCGACCCCTGGTACGAGGGCCGTTACTGCCCCAGGCCGTCCGAAGCGGAGTCCGGGGCCCTGAATTCCGGCATGCTGGACCAGGCCAGCCTTGTGGCTCTGGCCTGCCGCTGGGAGAAGTACTACGCCGGGCTTCTGGCGCTGCGCGACAGCGTGGAGGCCTCGGGTGCGCGCTTCCTGTTCCTCATGGTGCCCGACGAGACGCAGGTCCAGCAGGATCTGGTGGCCCCTTCCGCTTATCTGAACCCCCTTCTGGCCCGCGACGGCGTGGCCGCCATCGACCTGCTGCCCGCCTTCCGGGCGGCCCACCATCAGGACGGTGTGCCGCTCTACAACTCCCCTTACGATTTCCACGCCAACAGGGCGGGCAACACCGTCATCGCCGTCTTGGCGGCCCGGGCCATCGCCCTGAAGCCCGGGGGCGGCGTGGAGTTGGATGCCCGGCCCTGGTACGGGTTCGGGCACGTTTCGCGCGTCGGCCTGGTTGCGGACGGGAAAGGCCCGGCCCTTCTGGGAGACGACGGCGAGCTCTACGGCGCCTGGACTGCTGACGGCCGCATCCATGTGCAGGGCCTGGGGGCGGCCACGGACAGGGCCGAGATCACCACCTACGAGGACACGCCCGGCGAGTTCTGTCTGGCTGTCGGCTCGCAGGAGGCCCGGACCTATATCGAGCTGAAGCTGCATCCCCAGGTGTTCAACGACGCGGACAACGGCGGCCTGAAGGCCTACTTGAGCCTGGACGGCGGACCCGAGCGGCTGGTGCTGGACAGGAACGGCCGCACCTCGGGGGACGACGCCTATTTCTACAGCGCCTACTCCCCAGACAAGCCCTTCACCAGGGCCGCGCTGCGCTTCGTGGTAGGCAAGGGCACGGGCCTGGTCATCGACAAGAAGTCAGGTGAGCCTCCCAGGCGCATGCTTGTGAGCATGGGATACTGACGGCGGGGCCGGGTTCCGGCCATTCCGGCGTTGCAATTGGGGCGCGCCTCGGATAGGCCCACCCCTGCGCGGCATCCCTTGCAGCAATCGTTTATGTCAGCCTGTTCAACAAACTCGCGGGCAAGGCGCAAGAAAAAGTCAATGCCGAAGAGTAGTTCGCGTAGGCGAGGGTTTGACTTTTCCGGGCCGACGCAGCCAGCGGGGATTATTCAACAGGCTGATCGGGCGAGGCGCATCATGCAGGACGTTTCCCTCGGCAATGTGTTCAGGTTCATCTGGCAGGCGGCCATCCTCTGGGCCGTCTACCGGGGCAGCTGCTGGTTCGTGGAGGCCGTGGCCCTGCCCCTGCCAGGCAACGTGGTGGGCGTGGTGGCGCTGTTCACCCTGCTCTGCCTGGGCGTGGTCAAGCTGGAGCACGTCTCCCACGCGGCGGATTTCCTGCTCAGGCACCTGGTGTTCTTCTTCGTGCCCATCACCGTGGGCCTGATGGAATGGGGCGGAGTCTTCAAGGAGTACTGGCTGGAGCTTACGGCCGCCGTGGTCGTGAGCTCGCTGCTCCCGTTCTGGCTGGTGGGCTTCGTGACCCAATGGCTGCACCGCAGGGGCAAACCGTGCGACATATGACCACCCCCCTGCTCGTGGCGCTCACGCTGGCGGCCTACGTCCTGCTGCGCAAGCTCTACCTGCGTCGTCCCCACCCCCTGCTCAACGTGGTGGTGCTCAGCTCCGCCGTGGTGGCCGCCGTCCTCATGGGCCTGAACATGCCCTACGCCGACTACATCCCCGCGCGCGACATCATGACCTTCCTGCTTGGCCCGGCCACCGTGGGCCTGGCCGTGCCCCTCTACCGCCATCGCGGCCTGCTCAGGCTCTACGCCTTGCCCATCCTGGCCAGCGTCGGCCTTGGCGCGCTCACGGCCATGCTCACTGCCGGGGGAATCGCCAGGCTCGCGGGGCTCCCGCGCGAGGTGGTCATGTCCATCCTGCCCAAGGGCGTCTCCATCCCTTTCGCGGTGGAGATCGCCCGCATGTACGACGGCGTCCCCCCTCTGGCCACGGCCTTCGTTGTGGCCACGGGCACCCTGGGCTCGCTGATGGGGGCCGTGTTCCTGAGCCGCGTGGGCATCCGCAACCCCGTGGCCCGGGGGCTGGCCCTGGGCACCGTGTCCCACGCGCAGGGCACCGCCGCCGCGCTGGAGGAGGGCGAGGAGCAGGGCTCCATGGCCGGGCTGGCGCTGATCCTGGCGGGGGTGTTCACGGCGGTGTTCGCGCCGCTGGCGGTGTGGATTCTGGGGTGAGGGGACACGGCTTAAGAACGGTGCGGACTTTGGGCTGAAGAGGATGGCCAGGAGGAGATAGGGCCTCCGGCGGCCAGGGGCGCCGCCCCTGAACCCCGCCAAAGGGAGTTCCTCCCTTTGGAATCCCGTTTGGGGACCCTATCTGCGGCGGCGGTTTTGGCTCGCCGCGCAGGGACGGAATGATCGAGCTTATAAAAAGCCGGCCCCTGCAGGCATACGCCTGCAGGGGCCGGGTTTTTGTGAGGCGCGGGCGGCGCGAATAACTACATGATGGCCTTCACCGCGGTGGAGGTCATCTGCACGATGGCTTCGGGGGCCAGGCCCAGGGCGATGATCGCGGCCAGCAGGAACACGCTGGCCACCTGCACGCCCGGCTCCAGCCCGATGGAGGCCTCGCTCTGCGGGGGCACGGTGTAGATGGCCCGCACCACCTGCAGGTAGTAGTAGATGGAGATGGCCGTGTTGATCGCCGCCATGATGACAAGCATCAGGTGCCCGGCCTTGTAGGCCCCGGTGAGCAGCATGAACTTGCCCATGAAGCCCACGAAGGGCGGGATGCCCGCCAGGGCGAACATGCTCACCGCCAGGGTGAAGGCCAGAAGCGGCGAGCGCTTGTGCAGGCCGTTCAAGTCCTTGATGGTGACGTTGGCTCCGGTGGGCGACACCGTGCAGATCACCAGGAAGGCCGCCAGCATCATCACAAGATAGCCCGCCACGTAGTAGAGCGCGGTGGCGAAGCCCAGGGCCTGCATGGTCACGAAGCCCAGCAGGATGTAGCCCGCATGGGCGATGCCGGAGAAGCCCAGCATGCGCTTGATGTCCGTCTGCACCAGGGCCACCAGGTTGCCGTAGAACATGGAGGCGATGGAGAGCGCCGTGAGCGTGGTGATCACGGCCTGGGTCTCGGGGGTGGAGAGGGCGCAGAACCGGGCCAGGATGGCCACCGCCGCCACCTTGGGGATGGAGGCGATGAAGGCCGTGGTGTCGTTGGAGGCCCCCTGGTACACGTCCGGCGACCAGAAGTGGAACGGGAACACCGCCAGCTTGAACAGGAACCCGCACAGCATCATGATGAGCGCCACCCAGGCCACGGGCTGGCCCATCACGGCGTGCATGGCCGGCAAAAGCTTGTACAGGTAGGTGGTGCCGGTGAGCCCGAACACGTAGCTCATGCCGAAGAGCATGATGCCCGTGGCCACCACGCCGAACAGGATGTACTTGACCGCCGCCTCCATCTGCTCCCGCAGGCCGCCGCGCTCGTCGCGCATGGGCACCAGCAGGTACAGCGAGTAGGACGACAGCTCGAGCGACAGGAACAGGGTCAGAAGCTCCACGCTGCTGGCCAGCAGGTTCAGCCCCAGCATGCTGGTTATCAGGAAGAAGTAGTACTCCGGCCGGATGTCCTCGGCCACGTCCTTGAGGTCCGTGCCGAAGAGCAGCACCACCCCGAAGCCCGTGGCCAGGGCCAGCTTCACGATCTGGGAGAACAGGTCCACCCGGTAGGCGTCGTAGAACAGGCTCCCTTGCTGCGGCAGGGCGATCACGCAGGCCGCGATGTTGCACAGGGCCAGGGCCAGGGTGACCTTCCTGACCGCCCCCGGGGGCGCTGTGACCATGCTCAGGCCGAAGACCACGAGCCCGCCTATGATGAGGACCAGTTCAGGAGCGAAGAGCAGTGCGTTCATATGTTGGCCTTGGTTTGTAAGTCCTGGTGGTGTCCGTTCAGCGCGGCATCATCTCGGTGAGCGCCAGCGAGTTCTGGGCCGTGTAGGCGGTCTGCGCGATGAGGTTGGTTATGCTCGGGCGTATGGCCTTGAGGAAGGGCTCGGGGGCCAGGCCGATCCAGAACACGAAGACGAGCAGCGGGGCCAGGGTCACGGCCTCGCGCCAGTTGAGGTCCGGCATCTTGGACTGGTCCGGGTTGGCCGTGCCGCCCCAGATCACGCGCTGGAGCATCCTGAACATGTAGGCCGCGGCCAGCACCGCGCCGGGGATGGCGCAGGCGGCCACGATCTTGTTGTTGAAGAAGGCCCCCGCCAGGATCATGAACTCGCCCACGAAGCTGTTGGTGCCCGGGAAGGCCAGGGACGAGAGCGAGAAGAAGGTCAGGAAGGTGACGTAGATGGGCATGAAGCGGCCCAGCCCCGCGGCGGCCGCCAGCTCGCGGCTGTGGCTGCGCTCGTAGACCATGCCCACGCAGAAGAACAGCGCGCCGGTGGTGACGCCGTGGTTGATCATCTGCAGCACCGCGCCCTCGATGCCGCGCTGGTTGAGCGCGAAGATGCCCAGGGTCACAAAGCCCATGTGGCCCACCGAGGAGTAGGCGATGAGCTTCTTCATGTCCTGCTGGGCCAGGGCCGTGAACCCGCCGTAGAGGATGCCCGCCACCGAGAGCCATTGCAGGAAGGGCATCAGCCCCACCGTGGCCGCCGGTGTGATGGGCAGGCAGAAGCGCAGGAAGCCGTAGGTGCCCATCTTCAGGAGCACCGAGGCCAGGATGACCGAGCCCGCCGTCGGAGCCTCCACGTGGGCCGCGGGCAACCAGGTGTGAAAGGGGAACATGGGCACCTTGATGGCGAAGGCGATGAAGAAGGCCAGGAACACGTAGAGTTGGAAGGTTGCCGAGTAGTTCTGGCCCATGAGCGCCGGGATGCTGAAGGTGCCCTGGCTGATGTAGAGCGCCACGATGGCGACCAGCAGCAGCACCGACCCGGCCAGCGTGTACAGGAAGAACTTGATGGAGGCGTAGGTCTTGCGGGGGCCGCCCCAGACCGCGATGAGCAGGTACATGGGGATGAGCATGGCCTCCCAGAGCACGTAGAAGAGCACCAGGTCCAGCGCCATGAACACGCCCAGCATGGAGGTCTCCATGATGAGCAGGCAGATCATGAACTCGCGCACCCGCGTGGTGATGTAGCGCCAGGAGCCCAGCACGCACAGCGGCATGATCAGGGTGGTCATCATCACCAGCAGGATCGAGATGCCGTCCACGCCCAGGGTGTAGTTGATGTTCAGCGTGGGTATCCAGGCGGCGTGCTCCCCGAACTGGTAGAGGTGCGACGTGGTGTCGAAGCGCCCCCACACCGGCAGGGAGAGGGCCGCCACGGCCAGGGTGACGAGCAGGGTCCACACCTTCACCGTGTTCTCGCCCGGCAGCACCAGGGCCACCACCGCCCCCGCCAACGGCAGGAAGATCAGTATGGAGAGGATCGGGAACCCGAATGTATTCATGGTCAGAAAGTCCATTCCCACGCTCCTTGCTCAATGAGATCGAGGCACGGCCAGGGCTTCACGGGCTCAGGCCGTGGCCAGGACGACGAGCACCACGGCGACCACCGCCAGCATCAGGATGATGTTGTACTGCAGGCGTCCGGCCTGCGCCCCGCGCAGCACGCCGCCCGTTTCGCGCACGCCCCTCGCGGTGCCGTCGATCACGCCGTCGAGGATGTTCCAGTCGAACCAGGACCAGAAGCGCGAGGTCTTCATCAGCGGGATGAGCCCGATGGTGTTGTAGGCCTCGCTCACTGTGTCGTCTGCGGATTGGACGGGCTTGCGCGCCAGCCAGAAGAAGGCGCGTCCGCCCATGCGGTAGAACCAGTCCATGTCCAGGCTGATGACCGCCTCGGGCGTGAGCTTCTTGAGCAGCAGGAAGAAGCCCAGGGCCGTGAACAGCAGGATCTGCAGCGTCTCGGACAGGTGGTAGGTGTCGTAGGGGTGGTACTTCGCGGCCACGTCCGGGTAGGGCAGCATCTCGTACAGATAGGGCGTGTAGCAGCCGATGAAGATGCACAGGAAGGAGGCGATGAGCATGGCCGCCTGCATGTTCAACGGCGGGTCCTTGGCCTTTTCCCAGGTCTCCTGGCTGCAGTTGTTCTTCCCGAACCAGATGTAATAGGGGACCTTGAGGCCCGTGTGCAGGAAGGTGCCCGCAGATGCCAGCATCAGCAGGAAGGCGGCCCAGAGGTTGTGCTGCTCGAAGCCCGCGGCCACGATCATGGACTTGCTCACGAAGCCGCTGAACAGAGGGAAGGCCGAGATCGAGAGGCCCCCTATGAGCGTGAAGATGAAGGCGCGGGGCATCTTCTTGTAGAGCCCGCCCAGTTCGGAGAATTTGCTCTTGCCCGTCATCTGCAGCACCGAGCCGCAGCCCATGAACAGGAGGCCCTTGTAGAGGATGTGCGCGAAGGCGTGCGCGCAGGCGCCGTTGATGGCCATCTGCGAGCCCAGGCCCACGCCCGCCACCATGTACCCCACCTGGCTGATGATGTGGTAGGCCAGCAGCCGCCGGGCGTCGTTCTCGAGCACCGCGTACACGACGCCGTAGAGGGCCATGCACACGCCCAGGGGCACCAGGATCTCCATGCCAGCGAAGCCGCGCGCCAGGGCGTAGACCGCCGTCTTGGTGGTGAAGGCGCACATGAACACCGCGCCCGAGACCGTGGCCTCGCCGTAGGCGTCGGGCAGCCAGGCGTGCAGCGGGGGCACGGCGGCGTTCAGGATGAAGCCCGCCATGATCAGCCAGGTGTAGAGCTGCGGGTCGCCCACGCCGATGGGCCCGAAGGAGATGTCGCCCCCGGTTGCCTGGTAGCGCAGCACCAGCCCGGCCAGCAGCATGAGCCCGCCCGCCGTGTGCACCAGGAGGTAGCGGTAGCCCGTGGCCAGTGACTCCTTGCGCCCCCGGAACCAGACCAGGAACACCGAGGAGAAGGCCATCACCTCCCAGAACAGGAACAGCACCAGGTAGTCCCCGCAGAAGATCACGCCGAGCGACCCGGCCACGTAGATCCACGCGGCCATGTGCTCCCAGGTGTTCTCCACGTGCAGCCCGTAGATGGTGCCGATGATGCACATGAGCGTCATGATGTAGGCGAAGACCATGCTCAGGCCGTCAACCCGCCCGAAGGTGAGCGTCCAGTCCAGGAAGCGGGCCTGCCCGTAGACCCCGAAGTGCCCCTGCATGGAGAGCACGTCCAGGAAGGCCAGCACCGGCACCGCGATCAGCACGGCCTTGCGCATCGCCTTGGGGGTGATCTGCAAGAGCAGCGCGCCCGCGATGAGAATCAGCGAGGGGTGGATCCAGAGATCAGTCATCGTAGTAGTCCTCGCGGGTCATGATCCCCAGGTGGCCGTACCACTTGGAGAAGATGATGATGATCACGCAGGCCGCGAAACCGAACAGCGACCAGAAGCCCGGGATGCGCTCCGCCATCGTGTGGGCGTGCTCCTTGGACACGAAGACCGCGTCCCAGAGCACCACCAGGGCCAGCACGCCCACGCAGCACCGGATCACCAGGGTGAGCCGGTCGCGCAGGAAGTCGATGAATTTGACGATCATCCGGTCACCGCCTTGACGAAGAGCATGATGGTGTCGGGGAAGATGCCTATGTACACGGAGATGGCCGCCGCGATCAGGATCGGGATGACCATGGAGAGCGGGGCCTCCTTGATGCCTGCTGAAACCTCGCCCTGGGGCCGCTTGCCGAAGAAGGCCTTGTAGGTCACCGGGGCGAAGTAGGCCACGTTCAGGAGCGTACTGGCCAGCAGCACCAGCAGGATGCCCATGGAGTGCGCGGGCATCTCCATGGCCCCCACCAGCAGCTTCCATTTGGTCACGAAGCCCGCAACGGGCGGCGCGCCGATCATGGAGAGCGAGGCGATGGCGAAGGCCCCGAAGGTGAAGGGCATGGTGCGCCCGAGCCCCCCCATCTCGGAGATGTATTTCTTGTGCGTGGCCACGTAGATGGCGCCCGCGCAGAAGAAGAGCGTGATCTTGGAGAAGGCGTGGTTGGCGATGTGCACGATGCCGCCCTGGATGCCGTCAACCGTGAGCAGTGCCACGCCCAGCACGATGTAGGAGAGCTGGCTCACCGTGGAGTAGGCGAGGCGCGCCTTCAGGTTGTCCTTGGTGAGGGCGATGATCGAGGCCGCCAGGATGGTGAAGGAGACGAAGTACGCCGTGGGCACGCCCAGGTTCAGCGCGCCCATGAGGTCCGTGCCGAAGACGTAGAGCATGACGCGCGTGGTGCAGAACACGCCAACCTTGACCACCGCCACCGCGTGCAGCAGCGCGGAGACCGGCGTGGGCGCGACCATGGCCCCGGGCAGCCAGTTGTGGAACGGCATGATGCCGTTCTTGGCGAAGCCGAGGATGCAGCACCAGTAGAGGATGGTCACCAGGGTGTCGCTTACGCCCTGGGGGAAGATGCCGGTGTGGATGTTGTTGGCGAAGTCCAGGGTGCCGGTGAGCACGTAGATGACGATCATGGCCGGCAGGATCAGGCCCTTGGCCGTGGTGGTCAGGTAGACGATGTACTTCTTGGCCCCTTCGTAGCCCTCCTCGTCCTGGTGGTGTGCGACCAGGGGGTAGGTGCAGACGCTCACGATCTCGTAGTAGAGGTAGAGGGTGAACAGGTTGTCCGAGAAGGCCACGCCCACGGCCCCGAACAGCGAGAGGGCGAAGCAGGTGTTGAAGCGGGTCTGGGCGTGCTCGTGCAGGCCCCTCATGTAGCCCGCCGAGTAGAACACCGCGATGATCCACAGGAAGGAGGCCACCATGGCGAAGACCATGGAGAAGGCGTCCGCCCGGAAGGTCACCGAGAGCCCCGGCAGGATGCTGAACAGGGTGTAGTGCAGGGTCTGGCCCTTGCCCAGGGGCGCGGGGGCCACGTCCGGCACGATGGACATGATGATGGCGAACATCACCAGGGAGGCCACGCTGGACCACGACTCCCTGATGTTGGGGTTGCGGCCCGAGAGCATCACCAGCATGGCCCCCACGAGGGCCGCCAGGCTGGCTGCCAAAGGCTTGATGGATTCGACGCTGTCCATGGCGGGCTCTCCTGTCCGCTAACCCTTCAGCTCCGCCGGGGTGTCGGCGTCGATGGAGCGGTAGTTGCGGTAGATGGCGATGATGATGCTCAGCGCGATGGCGGCCTCGGCCGCGGCGATGGCCATGATGAACAGGGTGATGATCTGCCCCACCGTGGGGTCCGGCGCGAGGAAGTGGTTGAAGGCCATGAAGTTCACCGAGGCCCCGGAGAGGATCAGCTCAGAGGCGATGAGCATGCCGATGAAGGTCTTGCGCAGGGCCATGCCGAAGAGGCCGAAGCCGAAGAGCAGGGCCCCCAGGACCAGGTAGGTCTCCAGGCTGCCGCCCAGGTTCAGGATCTGGATCATCTACTTGTCCCTCCCGGCCCGCGCCAGCACCAGCGAGCCCACGATGGCCACCAGCAGCACCACGGAGATGAGCTCGAAGCTCATGCTGTAGGTGGTCAGCAGGGACTGGCCCACCTTTTCGAGCGACCCGGCCTCGGGGGCGGCGGGCGCCCCGGTCCATTTCGTGCCCAGCGCCACCCAGGCCAGGGCGGCCGTGATCGCGGCGCTGCCGGCAAGGCCCAGGAAGACCATCACGGGCTTGCGCTCCACCTGGCGCTCCTGGTCGGCGGTCTCGGCCAGCATCACCGCGAAGATGATGGTGACGCACACCGCGCCGATGTAGATAAGTATCTGCATCAGGGCCACGAAGGGGCTTGCGAGGTAGTAGTAGAGGCCGGCCACGCCCAGGAAGCACAGGGCCAGCCCGGCGACGCTGCGCACCAGCCTGCGCGCCCCGGTGGCCACCACGGCTCCGGCCAGGGTGATGGCCACGAAGCCCAGGAAGAGCAGCCCCGCCAGGGCCTGCGAAGCCGTGAGCCCGGGGGGCAGCAGCAGAAAGCCCGTCAGGGCCTCCGCGGGGAAGGTCTGCGTGGTCATTGCTTGCGTTCCTCCAGCCGCTTGAGCAGGTCGAAGACGAATTCGGATTCCTGCGACCCCACCAGGTTGTAGTCCTTGGAGAAGTCGAGGGCCGCCGTGGGGCAGACCTCGACGCACAGGCCGCAGAGGCTGCACTTGGTGAAGTCCAGCTGGTAGTAGGTGAGCACCTTCTGCTTCACGCCCTCGCGCTTCTCGCCTTCCAGGGTGATGCAACCCGAGGGGCAGGTCTTCATGCAGGCGTTGCACACGATGCACTTGTTGGTGCCCTTGCGCTCGTCGAGCACCAGGTCGATGTGGCCCCGGAAGCGCGGCTTCATGGGCACGGTCTGGTGCGGGTACTGCAGCGTGACCACGGGGCCGAAGAAGTACCTGATGGTGATGGTCATGCCCACCAGCAGGCTCCACGTGCCGTTTACGATGTCTCTGATGTAGGCTTTCATGGCTAGAGCACCTTGAGCAGCGCGCTGGTGAGGATCAGGTTGGCGAAGGCCACGGGGATCAGCACCTTCCAGGAGAGGTTCAGCAGCGAATAGAACGTGGTCCGTGGGAAGGTCCACCTGATCCAGATCACGGTGAAGATCAGCGCGTACATCTTGATCAGGAACCAGTGCAGGCCCGGCCAGAGCCCGAAGGGGCAGTCCCAGCCGCCCAGGAACAGGATGGTGGCCATGCTCGTGCCCACCACGATGTTGGCGTACTCGCCCATGAAGAACACGCCGAAGCCCATGCCCGGGTATTCGGTGAAGGCGCCCGCGATGAGCTCGCTCTCGGCCTCGGCCATGTCGAAGGGTGCGCGGTTGGTCTCGGCCAGCATGCACACGAAGTAGATCAGGAAGGCCACGGGCATCAGCGGGCTGGCCGTGAAGCGGAACACGTTCCAGTGCCAGAATCCGCCCAGTTGGGTGGTGACCACCTCGTGCAGGTTCATGGTCCCGGTGACCATGACCATGGTCACGATGACGATGAGCATCGGAATTTCGTAGGCCACGTTCTGCGAGACCACGCGCGCGGCCGAGATCACGGCGTACTTGTTGCGCGAGCCCCACGCGCCTAGCAGCAGGCCCAGCACGTTCACCGAGGCGAAGGCGAAGATGGCCAGCAGCCCCACGTCCAGGTTACGGGCCACGATGGTGTCGCTGTAGGGGATGGTCACGAAGCACATCACGGCGGGCGTCATCACCAGCACGGGGCCCAGGCGGAACAGGAAGGAGTCCGCCCCCTTGGGGATGATCAGCTGCTTGGTCATGAGCTTGAGGCCGTCGGCAACGGGCTGGAGCAGGCCGAAGGGGCCGACCTCCTTGGGGCCTATGCGGCACTGGATGTGCCCCGCCTCCTTGCGCTCCAGCCAGACCAGATAGGCGGCGTTGGTGGCGATGAAGGCGATGAAGCCCACAAGGTAGAGCAGAAGCCGCAACAGTTCGGGGTCGATCGTCATATTGCCCACCTCAGCGGTCGATCTCGGGTATGACCAGGTCCAGGCTGCCCATCAGCGCCAGGGCGTCGGGCAGGAGCATCCCCTTGGCGGCCTCGCCGAAGGTCACCAGGTTGGAGAAGCTCGGGGTGCGCAGCTTCATCCTGTAGGGCGTGTTGGTGCCGTCGCTGACGGCGCGGATGCCGAAGGAACCGCGCGCGGTCTCCACCGCGTGGTAGTAGTCGCCCTTGGGCGGCTTGATGGTCTTGGGCGCCTTGGCGGCCATGACCGGGCCTTCGGGGATGGAGCCCACGGCCTGCTCGATGATGCGCATGCTCTGCTCCATCTCGTCCATGCGCACCATGTACCGGGCCATGGAGTCGCAGCCGGAGTACACGGGGATGTCGAAGTCGAAGCGGGGGTAGACGGAGTAGGGCTCGTGGCGGCGCACGTCGAAGTCGATGCCCGCCCCCCTGGCCACCGGGCCGGTGGCCCCGTACTTGCGGCACATCTCGGCGTCGATGAAGCCGATGTCCTGCAGGCGCTTCATCAGTATGATGTTCTTGGTGACCAGGTTGTGGTACATGGGCATGCGCTCGCGCAGCCGGGCCACGAAGGCCTTGGAGCCGTCCAGGAAGTCCTGGTCCACGTCGTTGTAGACGCCGCCGAAGCGGTAGTAGCAGTAGGTCAGGCGCGACCCGGTGACGGCTTCCAGCAGGTCCAGGATCTGCTCCCTGTCGTCGAAGGCGTACAGCAGGGGGGAGAAGCCGCCCAGGTCCAGCACGAAGGCCCCGAACCAGAGCAGGTGGCTGGAGATGCGGTTGAGCTCGTTGGTGATGACCCGGATGTACTCGGCGCGCTCGGGCACCTCGATGCCGGCGGCGCGCTCCACCAGGCAGACGTAGTTGTGGTTGTAGGCCAGGGCGTGCAGGTAATCCATGCGCCCGGTGTTGGGCAGGAACTGCGCCCAGGTCCGGTTTTCGCCCATCTTCTCGTGCATGCGGTGGATGTAGCCCAGCACGGGCTCGGCCTCGACGATGTACTCCCCGTCCATGACCAGCTTCACGCGCAGCACGCCGTGCGTGGCGGGATGCTGCGGCCCCAGGTTCAGGACGAAAGTCTCGTTGCTCGCGCTTTGGGCGATGGCTGTCATGCGCTGTAGTCCTTGCGGAGGGGGTGGTAGTCGGCGTCCTCGGGCAGCAGCAGGGGCACCAGGTAGCCGTGGCCCTCGAAGACGATGCCGAAGAAGTCGTGGGTCTCGCGCTCGTGCCAGTGCGCCGCTTGGTAGATGTTGGCGATGCTGGGCACCGAGGGCTTGTCCCGGGGGGTGCGGGTGCGCAGGGTCACCCGGTGGCAGCGGTCGTAGCGGTTGAAATCGTAGATGGCCTCCATGTCGTCCACGGCGGGCTCGGGCGGGGCGGCCTCGGCCTCCGGTTCTTCAGCGGCGGCTTCCTCGGGCAGGGGCTCCCCGGCCTCTTCGGCTGCTTTGCGGGCCTCGGCGGCCTTCTTGGCGGCGGCCGCCTTCTTGGCAGCGGCGGCGGCCTGGGCTTCCTTTATCTTGGCGGCGTTCTCGCCCAGCCAGTCCACCCCGGTGATGGTCTCGATGAAGTATCCGGCCTCGTCCAAAATCCGCACGGCGGCCACCAGCTGCGCGGGGGGCAGGCTCACGTCCAGGGAGAAACCCCTGCGGGCGTGGTCGAGCTCCTGCACGGCGGCGGAGGGCAGCGCCGCGAGCCTCTGCTTGAGGGTGTCTGCGTCCATGTTCAGCTGGCCTCCGCCTTGGTGTCGGTTGCGGGCTCGCCCTGGTCTTCATCCTCGGGGGGCAGGGGCTGGCGGGGCATGGGGTCCACCACCACGCGGGGCCAGCGGCGCGTGCCGGTCATCTTCTCCTCGAGCAGCAGGATGCCCTCGATGAGGGCCTCGGGCCTGGGCGGGCATCCGGGGATGAACACGTCCACCGGGAAGAGCTTGGAGGCGCCCTCCACCACGTTGTACTGCCCCTCGAACACGAAGGGCCCGCCGGAGATGGCGCAGTTGCCCATGGCGATGACCCACTTGGGCTCGGGCATCTGATCGTAGAGGGTCTGGACGGCCGGAGCCATCTTCTTGTTGATGGTCCCGGTGACGATCATCACGTCGCTCTGCCTGGGCGAGGGGCGGAACACCTCGGCCCCGAAGCGCGCCAGGTCGAACCGGGAGGCGCCCGTGGCCATCATCTCGATGGCGCAGCAGGCCAGGCCGAAGGTCATGGGCCACAGGGAGTTGGCCCGGCACAGCGCGACGAGTTTGTCGAGCTGCGAGAAGTGCACTATCGATTGGAGAACGTCTTGCGTTGCCACCTGAACACTCCCTTTTTCCAAGCGTAGAGGATCACCAGCGAGAGGATCGCCACGAAGATCAGTATCTCGACGAAGGCGCGGAGGTCGCCCACTGGGCCCGGCTTGTTGTAGACCAGGGCCACCGGGAACAGGAACAGGATGTCCACCGCGAAGGCCACGAACATCAGCGCGTAGAGGTAGTAGACCACGCCGAACTTGATCCAGGCGTCGCCGATGGGGGGCACGCCGCATTCGATGAACTGGCGGGTCTGGCCGCGCGTGCTCCGGGTGGAGCGCGGCGAGAGAAAGTAGACGATGACGAACGGGCCCAGGGCGAAGCTCAGCCCGCCCAGGAAGAAGGCGAAGACGTAAAGAAGGTCGAGCGTGGCGTTTTCGTTCACGAGACGTCACTCCTTGCTGTTCGCTTCAATGGCCGCTCAAGGAACCGCGCTTCCCGGAGCCGGCGCGCCGCCGGCGGCGCATCGGACGCCGAAGAGCCTGCGGACGCCGCGGGCAGCGCCGCTCGGGTTCAACGCCGGGTGCCTTGTCATGCTGTGCATATGGTGCCGGCGTGTCGCAAAATTGTGTACAAGAACAACAGTCCACATTTTTTATCCGCAACAGGCCGTGCAATCCGGCAAGTCTTCTTATTCCGGGAGGTTGACCTACTATGCTCCACTTGTAAGGGTTATGCAACCCCAATCTCAAAATTTGCCGGCAGGCGTTTAGGCCCTCTGGCCCTGGCTGCCGCGAACAGAGCGGGTTATGGAAAAATAGATTTATAAAACATGATGTTGCCAGCAAGGTGGCATGGTAACAGTAATTGGTAGCACTTAGGCTTTTCTGTCAAGAAACTGCCCAGGGAGGGCTTTGTGAAAGAATTCATGAGAAACAAACTTTTCATTTTGAATCCGCTACGGTTCCAATTCCATATTTTATAGTCGCTGGTGACCCGCTCAGGAGCCGTCACCCCATCAGCAAGCCGCGTGCCGAAAGGGTTGCCGGATTTCGCTGGCCAGAACTGGCGCGGCCTGCGGGGTGCTTCGGGGGCTAGGAGGGTTCTGTTTCCGGGCCCGATCAGCCCCGGAGCGTGTGCATTTTGTTACGTTCGGTGTGGCATTTTTTCCATTCGGAACTGTCGGACGGGGGCATGTGGGCTTGCCGGAGGGCTTTCCGCCCGGCTCGCGTTGGAAATGGGCGCGAAATGAAACATAGATGCGCCAGTCGGTGCGCCGGCCGGCCTTCAAGGGGCTCGGAGCGCATCAGGAACGGCTCGCGGGGGGCGTGTACGTTCGCACCGTGCGCCGAGCCACGCCGGGACCGCCGCTCCGCCTTGACACCCGGGGGCATGCCCTCTACCACCGGACCATGCAGCCCTTCCCCTACGACGCGGCGGATGCGCCCGCTACGCCATCACTGGCGGATGAAAACGGCGTGCATCCCACCGCCCAGGTGCATCCCACCGCGTGCGTGGACCAGGGCGCGCGTGTTGGCCGCGGTACCTGCATCTGGCATTTCTGCCACGTGCTAGCGGGTGCCGAGATCGGGGAGTGCTGCACCCTGGGCCAGAACGTCTGCGTGATGGGCACGGCGCGCATCGGCAACGGTGTGAAGATCCAGAACAACGTCTCCATCTACGACGGCGTGGTCCTGGAGGACGACGTGTTCTGCGGGCCGTCCTGCGTGTTCACCAACGTGCTCACCCCCCGGGCCTTCGTCTGCCGCAGGCACGAGTACCGCCCCACGGTGGTGCGCCGGGGCGCGACCCTGGGGGCCAACAGCACCGTGGTCTGCGGGCATGAGATCGGGGCCTACGCCATGGTGGCGGCCGGGGCGGTGGTCACCGGGGACGTAGCGCCCCACGCCCTGGTCATGGGGGTGCCCGCGCGGCAGGCGGGCTGGGTCTGCTTCTGCGGGGAACGCCTGGATTTCGGCGCGGACGGCACCTGCGCCTGTGCGGCCTGTGGGCAGGCGTTCGCCCTGGAGGACGGCCGTCCGGCCGCGGTGAAGAAACCCTAACCCGCCCCGGAGGGGACCGTGTTCAAACTTCTGCTCCATGTGGATACCGCCGACGACCGGTTGGGCGTGGCCCTGCGCAACGCCGGCAACGCCCTGAAGGCCCTGTCCGGGGCTCCCGCCTCCATCGTTCTGGTGGCCAACGGACCGGCCGTGCAACTGCTGGGCAAGGCCAACCCCGACCATGCCGCCAGCCTCTCCGCCTTGATGGCGCAGGGCGTCGTGGTGCGGGCCTGCGGCAATTCCCTGAACGACTTCAGCCTGTTCCCGGATTTCCTCGTTCCTGGGTGCGAGGTGGTGCCGGCGGCCATCATCGAACTGGTGCGCCTGCAGGGTGAGGGGTACGCCTACGTGAAGCCCTGAGCCATTCTTTGGGCTTTGACGTTTGCGCCGCCAGTGGGCATAAGAAAATATAGGCGTTCCCGCCGATACCGGTTTCAAGCCAAGGAGAAGCTCATGCTGAAACATTTCGCGTCCGTCCTCGTCCTGGCAGTGCTGCTCATGTGTTCGGCCTGCGCGGGCCTCGCGCCCATCAAGCCAGCCGACGTCGAGACCGCCCCGACGGCCTCCGCCAAAGTCATCGCCGCGCCCAACCCGCTGCTCATGGGGCACTGGCGGCGCATACCTCCCGCCGGGATCAACAACCCCTGGGCGTTCAATTACTGGCTGGTGAAGAAAGGGGAGAAGTACGCGGTGTACTACTACTACGACTCCCACAAGAAGAACGCCTTCAAGGGCTGGGCCGAGTTCACCATCGACGGCGACCGCATGACCTCCGGCGTGGACGGTGTGATATTCTACGTGGAGAACGGCGAGGTGCTCATGCAGTATCCCGGCCGCAGCGAGAACTACAAGATGATGCGCGTGGAGTAGGCGCGGCGAAGGCGCGTATGATCGGCAAGGAGACCGCCGCGCTTCTGAGCCGGCTGGAGAGGCAGGCAGGGCAGCGCCCGGGGCGCGTGCGCGAGGTCATGGAGCTGCGGCTCATCCTGGAGCCCGAGGTTGCCGCGCTGGCCGCGTTGCGCCGTTCCCCCGAGGACCTGGAGCGCATCCGGCGCATCCTGGAGAAACAACGCCGGGCAGGCCCCGCCGAATTCCCGGCGCTGGACACCCGCTTCCACATGGCCCTGGCCAAGGCCACCGGCAACGAGGTGCTCTGGGAGGTGGCGGCCATGCTCCACGACCTGCTGGCCGAGAGCAGGGACGAAGCTCTGATGAGCCCGCAGCGGATCGCAGCCTCGCTTGAAGCCCACGCGCGCATCGTCCAGGGGCTGGAGGCGGTCGACCCCGAGTCGAGCGCCCGAGCCATGCGGGAGCACCTGCAGGGCGTGGAAGGCAGCGCCGTAGCGCCCCAAGCCTTCGGCTGAAAAGCGGCGCGGGCGGCTGTTGCATGAATGACGTGGCCCGGGGAGGCGGCTCCCCGGGCTTTTTCATGCCCGGCGCGTCCGGATACGCTGCCGCCGGCTTGCCCCCGGCCCCCGCAGGGATTACTTGAAGTGGACGAAAACGGTTCCAGCGGGAGGTGTGTCATGCCGGTGGTCAAGGCGGTCTGTGTCAGCGAGAAGACAGGTCAGAAGAAGGTGCCGGTGGAATCCATCGAGCTGGTGGTGGAGCACGGCGTGGCGGGCGACGCCCATGCGGGGTCGGGCCGCCAGGTGAGCCTGCTTGATTTCGACAGCCTGGAGGCCATGCGCCTCAAACTGGCCAGCATCAGCCCCGGGGCCTTCGCGGAGAACCTCACCGTGGAGGGCCTGAACGCCCTGGGCCTGGCCGTGGGCGACCGGGTGACGGTGGGCGGCGCCGTGCTGGAGATCACCCAGATCGGCAAGACATGCCACCACGGCTGCGACATCCGGCGCATCGTGGGCGACTGCATCATGCCCCGCGAGGGCCTGTTCGCCAGGGTGCTCGCGCCCGGGCGCGTGCGTGCGGGGGACATGCTGGAACGGGTTGGCTGAACAGTTTGGGCCCTGCGGAAAACTCTTCGCAGGGCGAAAATAAAAACACGCCGCAGTTTCACGGGTTTGCCCGGAAAGCATCCCCCGGATCCGTTCCCGGGCGCTAAAGCTCTGACGCAGCCTGCCGATATCGCTGATGAACATACGGCAGGAAACGGCAATGGAAACTGACGCGAAACATAGAGCCGACCACGGCGACGATCCCTCCTCGGAGAGCCCCGAGGAGCGGGCCAACCGCGTGGCCGAGATCAAACGGCGTATCGCCCAGGGCCGCTACCGGGTGAACAGCCGCGAGATCATCTACAACATGCTCAAGACCGCTCCCTGAACCGTCCGCCCGCGCGGTCCCGCCCCGCGCGCTTGACTTTCCCTCCCGCATCCGTTCTAGTCAGCACAATGGCCAGCTTTCGTGGCCAAATGCGCATTTCCAGGAGGTCCCACATGCCTCATCCCTATGTCGACAAGGACGAATGCATCGGGTGCGAATCCTGCGTGCAGATCTGCCCGGACGTATTCCATATGGATGACGACAACAAGGCCGAGGCCGACCCCGAAGCGGACGACTCCACAGAGTGCGTCCAGGACGCCATGGACACCTGCCCCGTGGAGTGCATCCACTGGCGGGACTGATCGGCCCTGGCGTATGGAAACACTCGAGAAACACCTGCTGGTGAGCATCTCGGAGGACGTCAACGCGTTCTTCGGGCTTCGTTACGTCTTCGGATTCTTCACCCGGCGCGACCTGGTGCGCCTGACGCTCTTCTACGTGGGCCCGCGCAGCCCGCAGCCGGGGTTGGAGAACAAGCCCTACTGCGCCGTCGATGAGACGCAGTCCTTCGGGGGGGGCTGCAGGCCCGTGCCGCAGGCCCTGCATACCGCCCGCAATTGGCTGCTGGACATGGGCTTCCCGGGCGAGCGCATCGAGCTCAAGGCGCTGCCCGCCAAGCTCGGCCCCGTCAAGGACATCGCCGCCGAGGCCGAACGCGGCCTCTACGACGCGGTCGTCCTGGGCAGGCGGGGTTTGAGCTGGTTC
This sequence comes from Fundidesulfovibrio soli, assembly GCF_022808695.1. Lineage (NCBI taxonomy): Bacteria > Pseudomonadati > Thermodesulfobacteriota > Desulfovibrionia > Desulfovibrionales > Desulfovibrionaceae > Fundidesulfovibrio > Fundidesulfovibrio soli. The sequence goes on along the minus strand of NZ_JAKZKW010000011.1, from coordinate 77,540 downwards.
GACGAGATGTTCGACGACTCCGTCTCGCACCGGCTGCTCTGGGAGTCCATCAGCTTCCCGCTGTGGGTCTGCCGCAACCCCGTGCGCAACCGCAGGAACGTGCTGCTGTGCGTGGACGGTTCGGAGCAGTCCCTGCGGGTGGCCGACCACGTGGGCTTCGTCCTGCGCGACGAGCCCGAGCACAGCGTCACCGTGTTGCACAACCGCGCCACCGGGCCTGTGGGCAACCGCAGCATCGAGAGCGTGCTGGCCGAAGCCGGGGAGCTGCTGCGGGAAAACGGCCTGGAGGATGAGCGCATCAGCTTCCTGGTGAAGTCCTCCAAGCACCCCGCCGACATGATCCTGGAGGAGGCGCGCAAGGGCGAGTACGCGGCCGTGGCCATCGGGCGCACCGGCGGCAAGCCAGGGGCCTTCTCCAACATATTCGGCTCGCTCAGCCAGACGCTGCTGCGCAAGCTCGAAGGCGCCGCCTTGTGGATATCCAAGTAGGCTGAGCAAACCCGCCGTGACCGATTCAACCCCGATCCGCCAGGCCGAGGCCGCCGGATCGGGGTTTTGACTTTTCCGCGAAAAACGGCCACCTCTGCGGGCCGGGAGAACACGCCATGCGAAGAAAGTTCCTGTTCCTGGTGGCGGACGGCATGGGCGGCTGGCCCGGCGAACTGGGCAAGGCCACGGCCATGGAGGCCGCAAGCACGCCCGTGATGGACCAGATGGCCCGCGAAGGCCTGAGCGGCCTGGCACGCACCATCCCCCCCGGCATGCCCCCCGGCTCCGACGTGGCCAACATGGCCCTGCTCGGTTTCGACCCCGCCCGGCACCACACGGGGCGCGGGCCCATCGAGGCCGCGGCCCAGGGCCTGCAACTCGCCGACGACGACCTGGTCTGGCGCTGCAACGTGGTCAGCGTCAGCTCCTACGCCCCGGGCGGCCTCATGCTGGATTACTCCTCAGGGCACATCTCCACGGAGCAGTCCCGCCCGCTGGTGGAAGGCCTGAACCGCGACTGCTCCAGCTGCAGCGGCCCCGGGGCCCGCTTCCGCCTGCTCCCGGGCGTGCAGTACCGCCATTTGCTGGTCCAGCCCGGAGCGGCCTCCTCCCCGGAGGCGCGCCTGGCCATCCGGCCGCCCCACGACATCACCGGCCAGCCCATCGACCAGGATCTCGAGGCCCTGGCCGCCATCCCGCACCTGCGCGCCCTCTGCCAGGAGGCCGCCGAACGCCTGGCCGCGCCCGGCAACACCACCAAGGCCAACGCCATCTGGCCCTGGGGGCAGGGCAGGGCGCTCAAGCTGCCCGGCTTCGAGGCCGGCACGGGCCTGCGCGGGGCCGTGATCTCCGCCGTGGACCTCATCAAGGGTCTTGGCCGCGCCGCGGGCATGGAGGTCCTGGACGTGGAGGGGGCCACCGGCCTTCTGGACACCAACTACGAGGGCAAGGTGCGGGCCGCCGTGGACTTCCTCCAGCACGGGGACTTCGCCTTCGTGCACCTGGAAGGGCCGGACGAGTGCGGCCACGGCGGCGACGCCCCGGGCAAGGCCGAGGCCATCGCCCGCTTCGACGCGCGCGTGGTGGCCCCGCTGCGCCAGGCCTTCCCGGAGGGGCTGTTCCTCATCACCTGCGACCACCTGACCCCCATCGCCAAGCGCACCCACGTGGAGGACCCCGTGCCCTTCCTGCTGTACGGCCCGGGCATGTCGGGCAACGGGGCGGCGGCGTTCAGCGAGGCCGAGGCGGCCGCCACCGGCCTCTCCATCGACCCGGGGCACACCCTGCTGGAGTTCGCCCTGGCCAAGGGAGGCCTGCGATGATCCGGCCGGGCGAGCCCTTCCCCGAGGCGTCCACCGACTTCCGGCTCCACGTCTCCTACGGGGAGACGGACGCCATGGGCGTGGTCTACTACGGCAACTACCCCCACTGGTTCGAGCGCGCCCGGGGCCAGTTCCTGCGGGAGCGCGGCCTCTCCTACGCGGACGTGGAGCGCCGGGGCGTGATGCTGCCCGTGCGCGAGATGGCCGTGCGCTACCTGGCCCCGGCCCGCTACGACGAGCTGGTGTGCGTGCGCGCGGGCATCAGCGTCTGGGGGCGGGCCTCCGTGACCTTCGTCTACCAGGTCTTCGGGCCGCCGGACTGCACCAAGCCGCTGTGCCTCGGCTCCACCCAGCACGCCTGCGTGGACGCCTCGGGCAGGCCCGTGGCCGTGCCCGCCTGGCTGAAGGATGTCTGCCTGAAGTGAAGATCGACATCCACGCCCACGCCTTCCATCCCAAGATCGCGGACAAGGCGGTCCGGCAGCTCAACGGCCACTACCACATCGAGGCCGTGGGCGACGGCACCCCGGAGGACCTGCTGCGCAAGCTGGCGGCCGCCGGCATCGACCGCGCCGCCGTACACGCCGCCGCCACCACCCCGGCCCAGGTCATCCCGGCCAACAACTGGGCACTGGAGCTGGCCCGCATCCACCCCTCGCTCATCCCCTTCGGCACAGTGCACCCCGGCTACGCGGACAACGCCAGGGAGCTGGACCGCCTGGAGCGCGCGGGCATCCGCGGCATCAAGATACACGCCGACTTCCAGGGCTTCCGCCTGGACGACCCGGCCCTGCGCCCCGTGCTGGAGGCCCTGGAGGGCCGCTTCGTGGTCATGTTCCATGTGGGCGACCGGCTCCCGCCGGACAGGAACCCTTCCTGCCCGGCCAAGCTGGCCGCCATCCACAGGGACTTCCCCGGCCTCACCCTCATCGCCGCGCATCTTGGCGGCTGGCTGCACTGGGACGAGGCCCTCGCGCACCTTGCGGGCAGCGGCGTCTACATGGACACCTCCTCCTGCCTGCCCTACATCCGGGACGACCAGCTGCGGGCCATCCTGGACAGGCATCCGGCGGAGCGCGTGCTCTTCGGCAGCGACTACCCCCTCTACGACCCATCCGTGGAACTCGAGCGCCTGCGCACCCGCCTGCACCTCTCCGACGCGGACCTGGAGCGCCTGCTCACCAACGCAGCCGCTCTCTTTCCGGACCTGAAGCGGGAAAATATGCGCGAAAGCGCTTGAACGGCCCGTCAACCTTGACATCATCCTGCTCGACATCGAGATGCCGGGCATAAGCGGGCAGGCGGCGCTGGCCGCCATCAGGGACCGCGAGAAGGCCCAGGGCCTTCCCCGCAGGGCGGGAAGCCAGGGTGCCCAAGATCACCGCCCACAGACAGCCGCGCCATGTGGGGGACTCCTTCTTCAAGGGCACTTGCCTCGGGATACCTGGTGAAGCCCGTGTCGCGCGAGGCTTTCGTCAAGGCGGTGCGCGGCCTGGCCGAGCCTGAGGACTTTTCGGGGGTATTTTTTTCGATCGCTTGTTGACAATGATTATCAATGACATTATCAAAGGGGCGTGGCGCTGGAACAGCCTGCCGCGCATTGCCCACTACCGGGCGGAGCGGCGAGGCCCCTGAAGTTCCCAGAAGCCGCCGAGGAGTCCCCATGGTCAGTTTGAGCAGATGCCCCAAGGGTAGCAAGGTGCGGGTTCTCGAACTCTGCGAAGATCCCGGGTGCCGTTGCAGGCTGTGCTCCATGGGCCTTACGCCCGGCGTCGAGGCCGTTATCCGCCAGGACGGGGAGAGCTGCCGCGTGTGCGTCCGTGGCGACGAAATCTGCCTGGGCAACGGCCTGGCCGACCAGATCAAGGTGGTGCGCGTCTAAGCCGCACTTTCCGGGCCGATCTTCCTTCAAGGAGAAGTGACAATGTTTGAAAAAGTGCTCGTCGGGCTCATCGTGGCCCTGGCGGCGGCCTGGCTGGTGCGCAGTAAGTTCGCTGGCGGCGGGTGCGGCTGCGGTTCCAGCTCCGGCTGCTGCTCCCCGGGCTCGGGCAAGTCCTCCTCGGGCTGCTCCTGCCAGAGTGGAGCAATCGGAGACATGCGCCAGGGCGGTGGTTGCGGCTGCTCAAAGGGACTTTAATTTTTTGCCCCATAGTTGAGAATGATTTTCAACATCGGAGAAGATATGCCTCAGTCACGACCGCTGCGCGCCCTCAAGGTGGGGGACAAGGCCATCATCGCCCGGGTGAACGCCGAAGGCGAACTCGGCCGCCGCATCCGGGACATGGGCCTCGTGCCCGGCGCGGAAGTGGAGATCGTGGGCCGCGCGCCCCTGAAGGATCCCGTTGCCCTGCGGCTGCGGGGTTTCACCCTGTCGCTTCGCAACAACGAGGCGGACAATATTTTCGTCGCCACCCCGGAGGAATGAAGTGACCAACGCCAGCCAGAACGTCTCCGCCGCCAACGCCCCGGGCCGGGAGCCCGGCAAGGGCTCCGGCAAGGACGCCGCCCTCCCCACATACACCATCGCCCTGGCGGGCAACCCCAACGCCGGGAAGTCCACCCTGTTCAACGCGCTCACCGGGGCCCGCACCCATGTGGGCAACTACCCCGGCATCACCGTGGAGAAGAAGGTGGGCCAGGTGCGCACCGCCGACGCGGTGCTCAACGTGGTGGACCTGCCCGGCACCTACTCCCTCACCGCCTACTCCGCCGAGGAGCTGGTGGCCCGCGACTTCCTGGTGGATGAGCGCCCCCAGGCCGTGGTGGACGTGCTCAACGCCGGGTCGCTCGAGCGCAACCTCTACCTTGCCGTCCAGTTCCTGGAGCTCGGCATCCCCGTGGTGCTCGGGCTGAACATGATGGACGAGGCCCGCAAGATGGGCATGGTGGTGGACGCAAAGCGCCTGGGCGGACTGCTTGGCTGCCCCACCGTGGAGCTCGTCGCCAGGACCGGCACGGGCGTGCGTGAGCTGACCGCGGCCGCCACCCGGCTGGCCAAGGAGCGCCAGGGCCGCTGGAAGCCCATGGAGATTTCCTACGGCCCGGACCTGGACCCCGTCCTGGCCGAGATGAGCACAGCGATCATGGCCAAGTCGTTCCTGAGCAACCGCTACCCGGCCCGCTGGGTGGCGCTCAAGTACCTCGAGAACGACGCCCAGATCAGGGAGCTTGGCGTCCAGGCCGACCCGGCCCTCTCCGCCTGGCTGGAAGAGCGTTCAGCCCACGTGGCCGCGCACCTGCGCTCCACCCTGGGCACCTACCCCGAGGCCGTCATAGCGGACTACCGCTACGGTTTCATCGCCTCGGTGCTCAAGGGCGGCGTGGTCACCAGGGACAACCTGGGCGACCGGCTGGCCTTCTCCGACCGCCTGGACCAGGTGCTCACCCATAAGCTGCTGGGCCCCCTGCTCATGCTGGGCGTGCTCTATCTGGTCTACCAGGTCACCTTCACGGTGGGCAAAGTGCCCATGGAATGGACCCAGAACCTCTTCGCCCTGGCGGCCAAGCTGGTGGAGAGCGCGCTGCCCGACGGCCTGCTGCGCTCCCTGCTTGTGGACGGCATCATCGCTGGCGTGGGCGGCGTCATGGGCTTCGTGCCGCTGGTCATGCTCATCTTCCTGCTCATCGCCTTCCTGGAGGACTCGGGCTACATGGCGCGCATCGCCTACATGCTCGACAGGGTCTTCCGCATCTTCGGCCTGCACGGCTGCTCGGTGATGCCCTTCATCATCTCAGGCGGCATCGCGGGCGGGTGCGCGGTGCCCGGCGTCATGGCCAGCCGCACCTTGCGCAGCCCCAAGGAGCGCCTGGCCACCATCCTCACCGCCCCCTTCATGACCTGTGGGGCCAAGCTGCCGGTGCTCATCCTGCTGGCCTCGGTGTTCTTCCCCGACAGCCAGGCCCAGGTGCTCTTCGGCATGACCCTGCTGGGCTGGGCCATGGCCCTGGGCGTGGCCTGGATGCTGCGCTCCACCATGGTGCGCGGCGAGGCCACCCCCTTCGTCATGGAGCTGCCGCCCTACCGCCTGCCCACCTGGCGCGGCCTGGCCATCCACACCTGGGAGCGCACCTGGCAGTACATGAAGAAGGCCGGCTCCATGATCCTGGCCGTGTCCATCGTGGTCTGGGCCGCCATGACCTTCCCCGGCGTGGACGAGGACAAGGCCGCCGCCTTCGAGGCCGCCAAGGCCGAGATCACGGCCAAGATCGAGGCCCTGGAGGCTCCCGCCGCACCCGGAGCCGCCCCCGAGGCAGCGGGCGAAGCCAAGGAGCAGACTCCGGCCCTCGCCGCCGAGGCCCCGGCCCGGGGCGAAGAGTCCGCCACGGTCCAGGCCGCCGAACCCGAGGGCCTGGAAGCCCTCAAGGAGAAGCTGGCAGATGTCGAGAAGAAGGAAGCCGCGGCGGGCCTTTCCGCCTCCCTGGCGGGCCGCCTGGGCGCCGCGCTGGAGCCGCTCTCCCGCTACGCCGGGTTCGACTGGCGCACCAACATCGCCCTGGTGGGCGGGTTCGCCGCCAAGGAAGTGATCATCTCCACCCTGGGCACCGCCTACTCCCTGGGCAAGGTCGACAAGGAGGACGCGGCTCCCCTGGCCGAAATGCTCTCCGCCGAGGGGCTCACCGTGGCGGGCGGCCTGGCGCTGATGGTCTTCATCCTGCTCTACTCGCCCTGCTTCCCCACCGTGGTGGCCATTGGCAAGGAGACAGGCTCCTGGAAGTGGTCCGTCTTCTCCATGACCTTCAACACCGTATTCGCCTTCATGCTGGCCGTGGCCGTCTTCCAGGTCGGCAGCAGGCTGTTCTAGTTCCTTCCAAGACACCTCCCACCCCCCCGAACCGCCCGGCGCAAGCCGGGCGGTTCCTCTTTTGCATGGGCGCGTTATTTCTGGCAGGGGTGTAACCCTGTCTTTGCGGCGCGGCTCTAGGGTCATAGCCGGGGATGACGCCCGGAAAAGGAGTGCCCAGCCGGACCGCGCGCGACGCGAACCGGGGAAAGCATAAGCCGTGCAAGGGTGGAGAGCCCCCAACACGGCAGCCAGCGGCATGAGAAAAGCACAAGACGCCGACCCGAGCGACGCCGATGCGATCGACTTGGTGCTTTCAGGCAGGACCGACGCCTTCGCAGTGCTCGTCCGGCGGCACCAGGACTATCTGTTCGCCCTGCTGCGCCGCCACCTGCCTGCCTCTGAAGTGGCGGAGGTGGCCCAGGAGGCCTTCATCCAGGCTTTCGAGAAGCTCGGCCAGTTGCGCGACAAGGCCGCCTTCCGCGCCTGGCTGTCCTCCCTGGCCTTGCGGCGGGCGATCCGCTACTGGCGCGGGGTCGGTTCGCGCAACGAGGTCTCGATGGATGCCGAAGGCCCGGACGGCAGCTCCTGGGCGGAGGCCTACATGGCCGGCGAGTCCCAGGCCCGTCACGAGGATGCGCTCAGGCGGCGGGAGGCCGGGTCCGTGGTGTCGTGGCTGCTCGGGAAGGTCAAACCGGAGGACAGGGTGGCCCTGGGGCTCTTCTACGGGCGGGAGCACGAGCTCTCCGAGATAGCCGAGATGCTCGGCTGGAGCCTCGAGAAGGTCAAGGTCCGGCTGCACAGGGCCCGCAAGTTGATGGCCAAGGCCTTGAACCAGGCGGCTCTTGAGGGGGAAGGATGATGCAGGACGATAAGGATTTCACCAGGCTCGACGCCCTGCTGGGCGGCTGGTTCACCAGGGACCTCCCGCAGGGTGCGTCGCTCGGCTTCGAGGGCAGGGTCATGGCCGCCCTGGCCAATGCGCGCCGCGAGCTCTCGGTGTGGGACGTGCTGGGCCTCTCGGCCCGGCCGTGGTTCGCCGCCGGGCTGGCCGCCGCCGCCCTGCTGGGCGCTGTGGTGCTGCACGGCCAGGGCCGGGACGCGGCCGGGTATTTGACCACCGCGCTGGACGGCCCGCTGCTGGCCTCGCTGATGACCTTGTAGGGGGAATGATGACCAGAAATCGCGGTTGGATGCTGGCGGCCGCCCTGTTCTTCACGGGCGCGGCCGTCGGAGCCCTGGGCATGGAAGCCTGGCGCGTGGTGCGCGGCGACCAATTCGCGCGCATGCAGCGCATGGGTCCGCAGGCCTTCATTCTGGAGCACATGACCAAGGACTTGGGCTTGAACGAGGAACAGCGCCTCAAGATCGGCGCCGTGCTCAAGGAGATGGTGGAGAAGCTGGACGAGCAGCGCAAACCCTTCATGGAGCAGGAGGACCGCATCCGGGACGAGTACATGGCCCGCGTCCGCCAATATCTCACCCCGGACCAGGCCAAGCTGCACGACCAGCGCAAGGAGGAGATGCGCCAGCGGCGCAAGAATTTCATCCCGGGCGGACACCCGCCTCCTGGCCCGCCGCCGGGTCCGCTGGGCCTCTTCGGGGGGCCTCCCCCTCCGCCCCCTGGGCATGGGCCGCCGGACGGGCCTCCGCCACCGCCGCAATGAGGCCGTGGCAGGCGATTGTTACCTCCTCCGAAAAGCCTCCAACCGGAGGCCGCCACCCGGGAGCCCCCGCGAGCGCAGACGCGGGGGCTCCCGCATTTGCGGCGGGTGTGCGGGAGGGCGTCCGGTGCCTGGAGGTGGAGAGGGGGGTCAAGAGCGGGGCGCTGCCCCGCGCCCCGCAAGGGGGCGTGGCCCCCTTGACCCGCAAAATGGACAGGGCGGAAGTGCCGCACGCGCCGGACCACGATTGCCAGACCGAAAAAATAACAGCCTGGGAGGCTCCGCCTCCCAGGCTATTTTATTGTACGCAACTCCAAGCTGCCGCCCCGAACGGCGCGAAGCTATGAGGGAGTCCAGAGGGCCGAAGGCCCTTTGGCCGCCGGAGGCATCTTCATCCCTCAGGACTTCTTCTTCCCCTGGCACTTCGGGCATACGCCGTAGAGGTACATCTTGTGGCGGGTCAGGCGGTAGCCGTGGCGCGCGGCCACCTGCTCCTGGAGCTTTTCGATCTCCTCGTCGAGCACCTCCACGTTCTCTCCGCAGCCTTCGCAGATGAGGTGGTCGTGGTGGTCGTCGCCCTGCTGCAGCTCGTAGCGGGTCACGCCGTCGCCGAAGTCGACCTCTTTGGCAATGCCCGCGCCGGAGAGCAGCTTGAGCGTGCGGTAGACCGTGGCCTGGCCGATGGTCTTGTAGGCCTTCTTGACCAACTCGTAGAGTTCCTCCGAGGTGACGTGCCCGCTCTGCTCCAGAAATACGTCCAGGATGTGCCGTCGCTGCGGCGTCATCTTGAGGCGCTGTTTTGCGGCGTAGTCGTTGAACAGGACGTGCGGGTCTTGCATGTGGCTCTCCGGCTGAATTTGCAGGCACGTAGCCGGGAAGCCGGCCGCGTGTCAAACGGCTGGTTTCAATAGAGGGTCAGGCCGAAATCCTGCCCGAACTGGGCGAACTGCTCCGGGTGCCGCGTCAGGAAGCGCTCCTCCCAGGCGAGCACGTGCTCGGCAAGCGACTGGAGCATGGCCGGCTCCACCTGGGGGAAGCGCTGCACGGTCTTGAGGAACTGCTCGCGCCCCAGGGTCATGGCCGAGGTGCGGGTCTCGGCTTGCAGAGTGAACAGGCTCCTGCCGCCCAGGATCAGGGCTAGGCCGCCCAGGCACTCCCCCGCCGTGAAGCGGCGCATCACCACGGGCTCGCCCCCCGCCAGGCGGCTGACCACGATGCTGCCGCAGGTGACGTAGTAGAACGTCTCGGCGTGTTCGCCTTCGCGCACCAGGACGTCGCCCGTCTGGAACTCCTCGAGGCGGCTCAGGTAGGCTAGCACCTTGCTGACTTCCAGCGGCACCTTGGCGAACAGCGGCAGCCCGCGCATGATGTCCAGGAAGTCGCTGTACCCGCAGGCCTCAGGCGCCTGCCCTGGGTCCGTGGACGAGCTCATAGAGCATCCCCTTTCTATCTATCAGCTCCTGGTAGGAGCCGGATTCGACGATCTGTCCGGCTTTCATCACGGCGATGATGTCGTAGTTCTTGATCGTATCGAGGCGGTGCACCACGGCGATGACCGTGGACCGCCCCTTCCAGCGGTTCTCCAGCAGGTTCTGGATGCGCGTCTGGGAGGCGTTGTCCAGCGCGGCGGTGGCCTCGTCCAGCAGGAGCAGCGGCGGGTTCTTGAGGAAGGCCCGGGCCAGGGCCACCTTCTGCCGCTGCCCGCCGGAGAGCCTGTCGCCCATGGTTCCCACCTGGAAGTCGAGGCCCAGCTCCACGATGCGCTCCAGCATGTCCTGGGCGATGAGCAGCCGGATGATGGACTTGTTCACCCGCTCCAGCATTTTGGGGTTTTCGCTCTTGAGCCTGCCGAAGAGGATGTTGTCCAGGATGGTCTGGGTGTGGATGTAGTTGTCGCGCCGGTAGAAGCTGACCTTCTCGGGCGCGCTGGCCGCGATGCGGTCCATGAACAGGGCCCGGCCGGAGAGCAGCTTGCGCTCAAGCTCCACGGTCAGGGGCGCCAGGGTGTGCCGCCCAGGGGTGAAGCGCAGGGCCAGGGTGAGCAGGCGGTCGCGCTCCTCGTCGCTCAGTTCGCTGATGGACGTGCGCTCCAGGTGCTCGGCCAGCAGGAGGTCGCTCTCGAACTCCTCCTGTCGCACCGGGGTCTGCTCGAAGAAGGAGGCGTCCGCGCCGGGCACCAGCTTGAGGATGTCCACCGTCTGCATGGCCAGGGCCTTGCCCAGCTCCAGGAGCACGACCATGAGCCCGGCATCCTGCAGGAAGTCCCTGAAGTCGGCGTTGCGGGGCAGGTTGTCGGGCAGGTAGGCCTCGTCGTTGGCGTTGCCGAAGACAAGGTTCTCGGCCACGGAGGCGTACTGCAGGTAGCGGCCCTCGTCGAAGAACTCCACCAGCCCGCGCAGATCCTCCCCTTTCTTGGTGGCGTAGGCTTCGCGGATGGCGATGATCTTCTGGACCAGGTGTTCCTTCTTGCCTTTGCGGAACACGGTGTTCAGGCCGAAGCGCAGCACGTCCAGGAACAGGCCCACCTGCTGGGTGATCTCGATGAGCTCGTCCAGGCTGGGCTCGAACTCGGCGGGGTCCTGGCCCTTGTCCACCATGCGGGAGTTCACGCCGTAGAGCAGGTTCTGGCGGATGGAGCCGTCGAAGATGAAGGGGTGCTGGGGCACGAAGCCCATGTTCTCCGCCAGGTCGGACTTGGCCATGTCCGCAATTTCGTGCCCGCCCAGCAGCGCGTGCCCTGCGGAGTAGCGGTAGATCTGGGCGATGCATAGGGCCAGGGTGGACTTGCCCGAGCCCGAGAAGCCCACCAGGGCCAGGTGCTGCCCCGGCTCCACGCTGACGGAGACGCCCTTGAGCAGCTTGATGCCGCCCTGGGCCTCCATCACCAGGTCCTTGACCTCCACGCGGCCCTTCAGGGAGAGGGGCTCACGCGCTTCGGCGGGCTCCAGGGCGAACTCGCAGTCCTCCGCGAAATACTCCATGACCCGGTTGTAGCTCACCTTGGCGTCCTGCCAGGTCTGGTAGAAGTCCATGAGCTCCTTCCAGGGGTCGTAGAGCTTCTCGTTGGCCGAGAGGAAGGCCACCAGCGCGCCCAGGTCGAACCGGCCGTTGATGGCCAGCCAGCCGCCCACCAGGAAGAGCACGAACGGCCCCAGGGACTGGAAGAAGTTGTTGGAGTTCTTGATGGCGAACTTCCAGAGGGTCCAGCGCAGCCGGATGCGGTACTGCTTGTCGGTGATGTCGCTGAAGCGGTTGTTCTCGTGGCGGAAGGAGGCGTTGGCGTGGATCTCGTGGATGCCCGCGACGGTTTCCCCGATCATGGTGGACATGGTGCGCCCGGTGTCCACCCGTTCGCGGTTGGCCTCGTTGGAGCGGCGCTGCATCATGGGCACGAAGATGAGCGCCAGGGGGTAGAGCACCATGGAGAGCCCGGCCAGCAGCGGGTTGAGGTAGAAGAGGTACCCGGCGAAGGCCAGCAGCGTCAGGATGTTGGTCACGGGCACGGCGATGGCCTGGCCCACGAAGTCGCCCGCGTTGGCCACCTCCGTCACCAGGGAGGAGACGATCATGCCCGGGCTTGATTTGCGGAAGAAGTTGATGGGCAGGGTCAGGATGTGGGCATAGAGCTTCTTGCGCATGTCCGCCAGGGACTCCTGCCCGATCCGGGCCTGGAGCGCGCTGATGGCGAACTTGAGCGCCGAGCCGGAGACCACCGCGGCCAGGTAGTAGCCGCAGTAGAGCAGCAGAAGCTGGACTTTCTGCCCGCCGATGGCCTCGTTGATGATCTTCTTCTGCATCTCCAGGGGCAGCACCCTGATGGAGACCGTGACCACGATCACGGCCAACAGTATGCCCTGGAGCTTCAGATTGCTGGTGAGAACCCAGGAGAAGAGCGTACGCTTGTAGAGCTTATCCGGCAGTTTCGGATCGAAAAACATGGGCGGCCCTTCCGTTCTCGTTTGGGAATTGATGCCTTGAAATGCGCGTGTTGGCAACAAATCCGGGCGCTGGCGGGCACATTTTCGTGATTTCCTGCGCTTTTGGACGGGTATCGCAGGCTGAGGAGGACGGCGTGACGCCTCCGGCGGCCAAGGGGGCAAACCCCCTTGGAACCCCACACGGTTTCGCGGGGGGAGGGGGATGACCAGGGGAGAAGCAGCGGCGGTAGTTCGCGGGGACGGCCCGAAACCACGGGCATGACGCATGGCTATCCCAGGCCAAACAGCGGTGCTTCACCTTCCCGCTCCCGGATGCGCCCAAACAGCGCCTGGAACCGTGGCTCGCCCGGTGCAGCCTCGACATGTTGCCTCCGGCCCGAGGGTGCCACGAGCCATCGGCCGCAATCAGGGCGATGCCCGGAAAGTTTGGTTTCAGTGTCCCCGCGCCAAACGATGTCGTCTCCCGCCCGGTTCGCTCCCTGCCGCGCCGTCCGATATTCTTCCGATATGTCGGGCGGCGCGGCACGGAGCGGCCCGGGCGGGAGACTCCAACCCAAACAGTGAATTTTCGCCTTCGCCTTCGCCTTCGTCTTTGCCACCGCCGGCGCTAGGCGGCGGGCCGTCGCGGGCAGGTCAGCTCTTCTTGATCACCTGCATGGCCGTGGCCACCAGCCCGGCGGCGTCCGCCGCGTTCTGCGGGATGAGCATGGTGGTGGATTCCTGGGCCAGCTTGGAGAACGCCTCCATGTACTGCTCGGCCACGCGCAGGTTGGCCGCCGTGAGCCCTCCCTCCTCGTTCAGGGCCTGGGCCACGGTGCGGATGCCGTTGGCCGTGGCCGCGGCCACCAGCTCGATCTGCTTGGCGCGGCCCTCTGCCTCGTTGATCTGGCGCTGCCTTTCGCCGGTGGAGAGGTTGATGGCCTGCTGCATCTGGCCCTCGGAGATATTGATGGCGCTCTGCTTCTGGCCTTCGGCCAGGGCGATCTGGGCCCGCTTCTCGCGCTCGGCGGTCATCTGGGCCTCCATTGCCACCTTGACCGACTCCGGCGGGGAGATGTCCTTGATCTCGAAGCGCATCACCTTCACGCCCCAGGGCGCGGCGGCCTCGTCCACGGCCTTGACCACTTCGGCGTTGATCAGCTCACGCTCCTCGAAGGCCTTGTCCAGGGTGATCTTGCCGATGGCGGAGCGCAGCGAGGTCTGGGCCAGCTGCGTGGCGGCGGAGCGGTAGTTGGCCACGCCGTAGGCGGCCAGCTTGGGGTCGTTGACCTTGATGTAGACCAGGCCGTCCACGTGCACGGTCACGTTGTCCCGGGTGATGCAGGGCTGGGAGGGGGTGTCCACCAGCTCCTCCTTGAAGGAGAACTTGTAGGCTATCTTGTCCAGCAGGGGCACCAGTACGTGGAACCCGGCCTCCAGGGTGCGGTTGTACTTGCCCAGGCGTTCCACGATGTAGGCGTTCTGCTGCGGCACCACCGTTGCCGACATGAGGATCAGCAACAACACCACGGCCGCGATGGCGAATGCGACGTAGGGCATGGGTGACTCCATTGGCTGGCTAGAGGGTTTCGACCTTGAGCAGGCTGTGGTCGCCGTGCACGTCCGCCGCCACCTTCACGGCGGTTCCGGCCGGGATGGGCGCCTGCGCAACGGCTGCGTAGAAGGATCCGCGCAGCTTGATGCGGCCCGCGCCCCCCTCTGGGATGGCCTCGGTGACCACGGCGGCCTCGCCGGTGAAATCCTCCAGGCGCTGCTGGAGCTGGTTCTCCGGGCGGGCCTCGCCCTGGAAGGTCTTCTTGAACAGGCGGCGCAGGGCAAGCAGGCTCCCCACCGAGGACGCGGCGAAGACCAGCAGTTGCGAGTCGGTGGAGAGGCCGAACACGGCCGTAGCCAGGGAGGTGACCAGCGCCCCGATGCCGAAGAACACGATCACGAGCCCCGGCACCACGGCCTCCAGGGCGATGAGGAGCAGGCCCGCCAGGGCCCAGGCCACGGGTGGCGACAAACCGAACATGCTGCCTCCTTGAGGGCGGCCCGGGTTCAGGCCCGGAACCAAGCCCGGAACGTGGGGCGACCATAGCACTCCCGGGGAAAAATGCCACCATGCCGGTGGAATGCGCTCTCCACCGGCCTTGACTTCCCGGCGCGCCCCCGCAATATCGACGGATGCGGCTCAAGTTCTCCATGTCCTTGCGGATGCGCGTCTATCTGGTGCTCGGTCTGCTCATGCTGGTCACCGTGGGCGGGGGCACGTTCATGCTCTGGTACGGCACGGGGCTGCAGAACTTCTTCTCGGGCATCTTCGAGCGCCAGGTGGCGGCCATGGACGCGGCCATGCGCCTGGAAAGCTCGCTGGCCGCCCAGCGCGGCTTCCTGACCTACTATTCGCTGAATTTCGACCCCATCTGGCTGGCGCGCCTGTCGGACCAGCAGGCCTCCTTCGAGAAGGAGATCATCCGGGTGCGGCCCTTCGTGGACAACGACGAGGCCCGCGCCATGCTCAACCACATCGAGGGCGAGTTCATCCGGCTCACGTTCGAGCGCGAGAAGGTGGTGGCCCTGCTGGACGAGGGCAAGCGCGATCTGGCCACACCGCTCCACGCAGCAGCGCGTAAGCGCTTCGACGCCCTGATCGTGAGCTGCGAGCTCTTCCTGGACACCCTGCGCCACGACCTGGAGCGCGACCGCGCCGAGGGGCTGTGGCGCATGCGCCTGGTCAACGGCATGGCCACGGCCTTCCTGCCCTTCACGCTGATCCTGGGCATGATCCTGGCGCTGGTGCTCTCCCGGCAGCTGCTGGGTCCCATCCGCCGCCTGGCCCAGGGCGAGGACGACCTCGTGGGCGCGGACGAGGTGGCGGCGCTGGAGAACCGCGTGCACACCCTGGTGGAGCGCGCGGTGCAGGCCCGCTCCAAGCTGGAGAAGAGCCAGACCGCCCTGGAGGCCACGGAGCGCCTGGCCACCGTGGGCAAGATGGCCGCGGGCGTGGCCCACTCCATCCGCAACCCGCTGACCTCGGTGAAGATGCGCCTGTTCTCCCTGCAGCGCTCCCTGGAGTTGAGCGAGAACCAGCGCGAGGACTTCGAGGTCATCTCGCACGAGATCAAGCATCTGGACGGCATCATCCAGAACTTTCTGGAGTACGCCCGGCCGCTCAAGCTCTCCCTCAAGCGGATCAGCCCCTCGGACGTCACGGACGCGGCGGCCCACCTGCTCGGGCCGCGCCTGGAGGCCCAGGGCGTGCAGCTGGAGGTGGCGCGCGACGGCGCGCTCCAGCCCATCCTCATCGACCCGGAGCAGCTCAAGGAGGTGCTGGTGAACCTCGTGAGCAACGCCATGGAGGCCATGCACGGCCCCGGCCGCATCGTCGTGGAGGAGAGCGAGGGCTTCATGGAGCCCATGGGGCGCGTGGCCATCGTTTCCCTGTCCGACACCGGCCCGGGCGTGCCCGAGCAGGAGCGCGAGCGTGTGTTCGAACCCTTCCACACCACCAAGGAGGAGGGCACCGGCCTGGGCCTGCCCATCGCCCGGCGCATCGTGCGCGAGCACGGCGGCAGCCTGACCCTGACCCAGGCCAAAGGCGGCGGGGCCAAGTTCACCCTCACCATCCCCTTCGACAACAAGAAGCAGGGAGGCGCCCGGTGGCAGTGATCCTCGTGGTGGACGACGACCCGCGCCTGCGCGACAGCTTCGCCAAGCTCATCGCCCTGGAGGGATACACGCCGCTCACCGCCGCCTCCGGCGAGGAGGGCATCGCCCGCCTCAAGGCGGACAAGCCCGACGTGGTGGTCATGGACGTGCGCATGCAGGGCATCAGCGGCATCGAGGCCCTGGAGCGCATGAAGGCCGCCGACCCGCACACCCCCGTGATCATCATGACCGCCTACGGGGCCACGGACACGGCCATCGAGGCCGTGAACAAGGGCGCGTTCGACTACA
This sequence comes from Fundidesulfovibrio soli, assembly GCF_022808695.1. NCBI lineage: Bacteria > Pseudomonadati > Thermodesulfobacteriota > Desulfovibrionia > Desulfovibrionales > Desulfovibrionaceae > Fundidesulfovibrio > Fundidesulfovibrio soli. The sequence goes on along the minus strand of NZ_JAKZKW010000011.1, from coordinate 61,407 downwards.
TCCTCAAGCCTTTCGACATCCCGGAGATGCTGGGGCTCATCTCCCAGGCGCTGGACGCCTCCCGCCAGGCCAAGGCCGGGCAGGAGAACGGGGCCGAGGCGGCCCAGGCCCCGCCGGTGAGCCTGGTGGGCCAGAGCCGGGTCATGCGCGAGGTCTACAAGCAGCTCGGCCGGGTGGCCGCCACCGACGCCACGGTGCTGGTGCAGGGCGAGTCCGGCACCGGCAAGGAGCTGGCCGCCCGCGCCCTGTGGAGCTACTCCCCCCGCAAGGACAGACCCTTCGTGGTGGTCAACTGCGTGGCCATCCCCGAGACCCTGCTGGAGAGCGAGCTCTTCGGCCACGAGAAGGGGGCCTTCACCGGCGCGACACAGCGCCGGGCGGGCAAGATCGAGCAGGCCATGGGCGGCACCGTGTTCCTGGACGAGATAGGCGACATGCCCCTGCCCATCCAGGCCAAGCTGCTGCGCCTGCTGCAGGAGAGGCAGATCGAGCGCCTGGGCGGCAAGGGGCCCATCCCCGTGGACGTGCGCATCATCGCGGCCACCAACCGCGACCTGGACGCCGCCATAGCCGAGGGCCGCTTCCGGGAGGACCTCTACTACCGCCTGCAGGTGGTGCGCATCCTGCTGCCGCCCCTGCGCGAGCGCAAGGAGGACATCCCCCAGCTGGCGGCCCACTTCCTGGCCCAGCACGCCGCCGGGGCCGGAACCGCCAGCCCCGGGGTCACCCCGGAGGGGCTCGCGGCGCTCACGGCCCATGACTGGCCGGGCAACGTGCGCGAACTCTCCAACGTGCTGCACAAGACGCTGATCTTCAGCCGAGGCCTGTCCATCGGCCCGGAGGACGTGCGCGCCGCCATCGCCGAGCGCACGCCCGAGGCCGCCCAGGACGCTCCGGCGGGCCTGGAGGAGGCCATGAAGCGCTACGTGCGCCAGGCCGTGGCCGCGGGCGGGCCGGACCTCTTCGCCCAGGTGACGGACCGCTTCGCCGCCGTGGTGCTGGCCGAGGCCCTGCGCGCCACGGGGGGCAACCGCTCCCAGGCGGCGCGGCTGCTGGGGCTGTCGCGCCCCACGCTGCTGGCCAAGATGGAGAAGCTCGGGCTGGTGGTGGAGGCTTCGGTGCGGATCGGGGACGTTCTCCCTTAGCCGGAACCGGGGGATGATTTCAGGGCAGCAGGCCCAAAAGCGCCGTGAGGGATTTGCGGGGGGCAAGGCCCATGCCCGCGCCGCAGGCGATGCCCGTGGCGGCCCCGGTCAGCTCCGCGAACACGGCCTGGGCGGCCAGGGGGAAGTCCCGGTAGCCGGGGCTGATGCGGCGGGTGAAGCGGCTGCCCGGCGGCTCCTGGGCCTTGGCCGCGTCCATGCGGGAACGCAAGGCTTTGTCCGCCAGGAGGTTGCCGCACAGGTCCAGGGCGTAGCCGGAGAAGGCCTCGCCGGCATCGAACAGCTCCCGCGCGCGCTCCTCCAGGGCCGGGCCGATGCTGGCCGCCAGCACCCACACGCCGGGGCAGCCCTCCAGGGCGGCGCGGGTCAGCACCGCCCCGTCCAGATGCGGCCCGAACAGGGCCTCGAAATCCCGCCGGGCCAGGCGCAGGGCGAAGGCCCTGGGCGCGGCCAGCAGCAGGGCCTGGCTCCAGAGGCTTTCGGCCAGGGCATGCTCCGGGCTTCCGGGCTGCGCGCGCAACTGGCGCGCGATGCGCCGGGGCAGGGCGGGCTTGGCGTGCATGACGCAGGCAGTTAGAATCTTTGATCGCCAAACACAACCCGGAGCAGTCCATGACCCAGCAGAAAACAGACCTCTTCGCCCTGAACCGCAAGGACTACACCGCCTGGCGCAAACCGCGCTTCGCCGAGGTGGAGTCGGGCTGGTACCTCTGCGTCGAGGGGCGCGGCGGCGTGGATGGGAGAGAGTATCTCGAGGGGCGCCAGGCGCTCGCCCGCCTGGGCCGGGCGCTGCAGGCCCGGGCCGCGGCGGCGGGGCAGGGCTTCAAGCTCTGCCGCCGCGAGACGCTGTGGCACATGGACCCGGGATACTTCGACATCACCCAGGCCCCGGACGACGCCCTCAACTGGGCCATGTGCATGCGCCTGCCCGACTCCGTGGGCGAGAACGAACTGGAGGAGGTCAAGGCGGCCCTGGCGGCCAAGGGCGAAGTCTCGCCCGCCCTGCGCCTGGCGGTGGCCATGGGCATGGAGGAGGGCCGCTGCGCCCAGATGCTGCACGTGGGGCCGCGCGAGGCCCTGCAGGATTCCATCAGGGCCCTCTACGCCTTCATCGAGGAGCGCGAGGCCTACGCCGTGGGCCGCCTGCACGAGGTGGCCCTGAACGATCCCGCCCGCACCGCGCCCGAACGGCAACGCGTCCTGCTTCGGGTGCCCGTGATGTAGGCTTTCCGCCGCCCATGCATCCCGTCCGGAATTCCGGTTCCGGCAGCTCGGTATGCGGGCTAATCTTTTGGAGGTTGCTACCGAAACAAATATAAGGGTGCCACACTGCCTGGAAACACCTTAGCCTGGGGGATTCATGAAGTTGTCGCTGCAGTTGAAATTTCTGATCCCGGCCCTCGGGGCCATTCTGCTGGGCATGCTCTGCCTGGTGGTGCTCAACGCCAACCTGGTGCGCTCGTCGATGGAGACCATGCTCGGGCAGGACACGGCCCTGCTGGCGCAGTTCCTCTCCCGCGACGTGACCGGCGGCGTGGAGGACAGGCTCCACGCCCTGGCGGGCATCGCCAAACGCCAGGACATGATCCAGGCCGCAGAAGGCAAGAACCCTCCCGGCACCCACGAGGAACTGCTGAGCCTGGTCAATAGCCTCAAGGGGCTCCTCTATCTCAACGTTTTCGACCTCAAGGGAGAGGCTTTGACCTCTTCCGAGGTGCTCAAGGGCTCTGTGAACGTGGCGGACCGCGACTATTTCAAGGCCGTCAGTTCCGGCAAGGACAGGGCCGTCTCCAAGCCGCTGGTGAGCCGCACGGTGGGCAAGGCCGTGGTGGTGCTGGCGGTGGCGGTGAAGGACGGCTCGGGAAAGCTCGTGGGCGTGCTCAACGCCGGGCTTGACCTGGAGTACCTCACCTCCGAGGTGGGCAAGACCCGCATCGGGGATTCCGGCTACGCCTTCATCCTGGACCGCGACGGCATGTACGTGGCCCATCCGGACACGGCCAAGCGCATGCAGACCGAGAAGGACCCGCCCGAGTGGATGCGAAAGGCCCTGGCTGCATCCTCCATGGAGAAGATCGCCACCAGCCAGGACGGCAACAAGGGCATGGTCACGGTGCTGCCCGATCCGCTCACGGGCTGGCGCTACGTCATCGTCTCCCCCTACCAGGAAATGGCCGCCCTGGTGCAGGCCGTCAACCGCAACAACATGCTCATATCCTTGGTGATCGCCGTCCTGCTGGTCGCGGTGATCATGGCGTCGCTGCGGGTGTGCATACTGAAGCCCCTTTCGGCCTGCGGCGCCTTCGCGCGCGAGGTGGCCGGCGGCAGTCTGGACGCCAGGCTGGAGGTCCACGGCACCGACCAATTGGGCGTGCTGGCCGACGACCTGCGCAAGATGGTGGATTCCCTCAAGGCCAACCTGGAGACCATCCGGGAGGAAGGCCGCCGCGCCGAGGATGCCGTCCACGAGGCCAAGCAGGCCCTGGGGCAGGCCGAGCAGGCCCGCCACGAGGCCGAGGAGGCCCGGCGCGAGGGCATGCTCCAGGCGGCGGGGATTCTGCACGGCGTGGTGGGCGGCATCACAGAGAGCTCCGAGGCGCTCATGGCGGAGATCGACGCCCTGCGAAACGGCGTGGCCGGGCAGGAGGCCACAACCGGCGAAACAGCGGCCGCCATGGACGAGATGAACTCCAGCGTGCTGGAGGTGGCCCGCAACGCGGCGGAGGCCTCCGAGCTGGCCGACAAGACCCGCGTGCAGGCCCAGAGCGGCCACGACGTGGTGGAGAACGCCCGCAAGGCCATCAACGAGGTGGACGGCCTGGCCAAGGTCCTGGAGCAGGGAATGGCCAAGCTCGGGCAGCAGGCCACGGCCATCGGCCAGGTCATGACCGTCATCTCGGACATCGCGGACCAGACCAATCTGCTGGCCCTCAACGCCGCCATCGAGGCCGCCCGCGCGGGCGACGCGGGCAGAGGCTTCGCGGTTGTGGCCGACGAGGTGCGCAAACTGGCCGAAAAAACCATGGACTCCACCAAGGAGGTGGGCCAGGCCATCGCCAACATCCAGGCCAACACCGCCGACAATGTGCAGCTGGTGAAGAAGGCGGCCCAGGCCGTGGCCGTGGCAGCCGGGCTTGCCGACCAGTCCGGCGAGGCCCTGGCCCTCATCGTGGGCCTGGTGGACCAGAGCTCCGGGCAGGTGCGCGGCATCGCCCAGGCCGCGGGGCAGCAGTCCAGCGTCAGCGAGGAGATCGCCCGGGCGGTTTCCGACATCAGCAGCTTCTCCCAGAACCTGGCCCAGGGCGTGGGCGAGTTCGCACGGGCGGTGCAGGGCCTCTCGGGCCACGCCCACGAGCTCAAGGCCGTCATCGCGGACCTGGAGGAAAGCAAGGCGGGCGGAGCCAGGGCCATCGGCGTCTGAGTCTTTATCAACTGTAAAGAAAATGGACACCCAGGCGGCGGACCACATGGTTCGCCGCTTTTTTTGTTTCGCTATTCTGGGCGGTTGCGATTTGTGAATTCCGGCACGCCTCTTGCCTAAGGGGGGGCATGGCAACTGCGGCATCCACGACCTTCACCGTCATCCTTGCGGATCGCAACCGGCACATCCGGGAGCTGTTCGCCAGGGAGCTCAACCGCGAGGGCTACGCGGTGAAGGGCTGCGCCCTGGGGCGCGAGGCAGTGGACATGGCGAGCGCCGGAGGCGACCTGCTGGTCATGGACTCCGAGCTGCCCGACATGGACCCGCTCTCAGTGATCCGGCTGGTGCGCCGGGCGCGGCCCGGGTTCCCGGTGGCCGTGCTGGCCCACAGCCGGGACGAGGCCGGGGAGTGTCTCGGCGAGCCCCGCGTGCTCTTCGTGCCCAAGGGCGAGGACCCGGCGCTGGTGGTGAATGCCGTTCGCGGAGGGATTGAATCGGGTTTTTCGGGGCCGTGAGCCCCGGTCTCCCGGAAGGTGGATTGGGGGGGCGCGGGTTGGCGCTCCGATGCAACGCCCCGAGGGGCCAAACGCGTTGATTAACCGGAGGTGGTGCGGATGCGATTTTTCAGGGAAGTATACCAGTTCATGATGGAGGGGACTCGAGCCCATGCCAGATGGGACTACGAAGTCTCCATGAGCATCATCAAGAACCGCAAGAAACTTTTGATTCTCGCGGTCCTGGCCCTGCCCATCCTGGGCTTGAGCCTGGTCGAGGCGGCCGACGTGATCGGCGGCAAGACCGCCTACATGCCTTCCTACTACAACACCACGATCTTCCTGGCCTCCATCGGCGTGGGCCTGGCCGCCGGCCTGATCACGGGCTGCATCGGCGCGGGCGGCGGCTTCATCATCACCCCGGCGCTGATGGCCGCTGGCGTCAAGGGCATCCTGGCCGTCGGCACGGACCTGTTCCACATCTTCGCCAAGGCCATCATGGGCACCGCGGTGCACAAGAAGCTGGGCAACGTCTCGGTGAAGCTGGCCCTTGGCTTCCTGCTCGGCTCGGGCTTCGGCGCGGTGGCGGGCGGAACGCTCAACAAGTGGCTCTACGACACCGACCCCCTGATGTCGGAGCTGTTCATCTCCACCATCTACGCGGTGCTGCTGGGCTTCCTGGGCTTCTACGGCGCGTATGACTTCCTGAAGTCCCGCAACGAGGCCGCCGGCGGCGACGCCCACGGCGGCCCCTCCGGCGGCGACGTGCCGCCCCTGGCCGCCAAGGTCCAGGCCCTGCGCATCCCCCCGATGATCACCTTCGACGAGGACTTCGTCCCCGGCGGCCGTCAGCTCTCCATGTGGGTGCTGGCCTGCGGCGGCTTCATCGTTGGCGCCCTGGCCGCCATCATGGGCGTGGGCGGCGGCTTCATCACCTTCCCCATGTTCGTGTACGTGTTCGGCGTCTCCTCCATGACCACGGTGGGCACCGACATCCTGCAGATCATCTTCACCGCCGGTTTCGCGGGCATCGCCCAGTACGCGGTGTACGGCTTCGTGTTCTACACCCTGGCCATGGGCATGCTCATCGGCTCCCTGCTGGGCATCCAGGTGGGCGCGCTGGTGACCAAGGTGGTCAAGGGCGTGCACATCCGCGGCTTCTACGCGCTGTCCATCATCTCCGGCTTCATCAACCGTGCGGCCACCCTGCCCAAGAAGCTCACCGAGCTGGGCTACCTGGGCTGGTCCCCCGAACTCAACAACATGATCGAATACGTCGGCAACATCGTGTTCTGGGTCAGCGTCGGCCTGTTCGGCGTGTGGGTGTTCGGGAAGTTCTTCGCCAACATTTCCATGCTGCGCGGGGAGGAGTAACCAATGATCATTGTCAATAAAGGTGCGTTCAGCAAGGGCATGATTCTGATGATCAGCTTCTGCGCTGTGTTCATGCTGATCATGTCCCCCGTGTTCAAGGACCAGAACGGCAACAAGCAGACCGGTCTTGAATTCGCGGACGAGTTCTTCAACAAGCTCTCCAAGAACTCCTCCGATTACTCCGACCAGGTGAAGGCTTCCGCCGAGAAGCAGAAGGGCAAGCAGATCATGGTGGCCGCCACCATGCCCAAGCCCGACATCAAGGACGAGCCCGACCCCGCCAAGGCCCAGGACAAGGCCAACAAGGACGCCCAGGAATCGGCCAAGGCCCTCCAGGCCATGGGCGCGCAGGTGGAAGTGAAGGACAACGTGATCACCGTCAAGGCGGACATGGGCGTCCTGCTGACGGCCAGTTCCGACCGCGCCCTGAAGGTGTTCTCGGTGGTCGGCGCCGATGCCGAGAAGCCCGAGAACGTCGCCGAGCGCAAGCAGATCAAGGCCCTGTGGAAGGGCTTCAGCGCGATGATCAAGCCCCTGCAGAAGGAAGGAAAGGTCGCCGAGGCCAAGGCCCTGGACACCGCCATGAAGAAGGGCCTGGAGCCCGCCTACAACTTCTACGGCGTGGTGGGCGAGCCCGTCTCCAAGAACGTGTTCCTGCTGGCCTTCCTGCTGGCCTTCTACGTGGTCTACACCATGTGGTACGGCTACAGCATCTTCTTCATGTTCGAAGGTGTGGGCATGTCGATGAAGAAATCCAAGAAGAAGGGCTAGCCCCCCCTACGCCCAGTCTTGGGAAGGCCGCCTCCGGGCGGCCTTTTTCTTTTGCCGCCCCTCGCAAGTCAGGAGTCTCGCGTCCCATCGGGTTGCCATAGCGCCCGCTATGGGCCATACGGCTGATAAGCTCCGCCTCAGCAGGCGGGGCATCGCAAGGAGGCATCCCATGAACGCTGATTCCACTCCAAATACAACGGGTCAGGCCACGGCGGAACTGCTGCGGCCCTTGACCCTACGCGGCGTGACCATCCCCAGCCGCATCGTCGTTTCCCCCATGTGCCAGTACTGCGCGCAGGACGGCTTCGCGGACGACTGGCACCTGGTTCACCTGGGCAGCCGGGCCGTGGGCGGGGCGGGCCTGGTCTTCGCCGAGGCCACGGCCGTCACGGCCCGGGGCCGCATCTCCTCGACCGATCTGGGCATATGGACCGAAGCACACATCGAACCCCTGGCGCGCGTCACCGCGTTCCTGCGGCGCATGGGCGCGGTCTCGGGCATGCAGCTGGCCCACGCCGGGCGCAAGGCTAGCTGTCTGCCGCCCTGGCTGGGCGGGGCGCGCGTGGCCCCCGAGGCCGAGGACGGCTGGGAGATCGTGGCCCCGAGCGCCATCCCCTTCTCCGAAGGCGAGCCCGCACCCCGAGCGCTGGACGTTGACTCCATCGCCGAGATCAAGGCCGCCTTCGTGGCGGCCGCCCGCCGCTCCGTGGCCGCGGGGTTCGATGTGGTGGAGCTGCACGCGGCCCACGGCTACCTGTTGCACCAATTCCTCTCCCCTCTCTCCAACAAGCGCGACGACGCCTACGGCGGCACGCTGGAGAACCGCATGCGCCTGACCCTGGAGACGGCCCAGGCCGTGCGCGAGACCCTGCCCGAATCCATGCCGCTCTTCGTGCGCGTCTCCGCCACGGACTGGGTGGACGGCGGATGGGACCTGGAGCAGACCGTGGCCCTGGCCAAGGAGCTCAAGGGCGTCGGCGTGGACCTGATGGACATCACCTCAGGCGGGCTCGTGCCCCACGCCAAGATCCCCGTGGGGCCGGGGTACCAGGTGCCCTTCGCCGAGGCCGTGCGCAAGAGGGCGGACATGCCCGTGAGCGCGGTGGGCATGATCACCGACCCGGCCCAGGCCGAGGCCATCGTGTCCTCGGGCCAGGCGGACATGGTGATGCTGGGCCGCCAGATGCTGCGCGAGCCCTACTTCGCGCTCAACGCGGCCCAGGCGCTGGGCGGCGAGGCCAAATGGCCCACGCAATACGGCTACGCCGTGCGGACCAGGAGGTCGTAGCGCAAAGGCGGGGAGGGAGGAACTCCCTTTGGAATCCCATATGGGTCGTGGGGGTACGACACATCTGTTGGGGGAGGGCGTTCCTGTTGTGATTGGAGTCTCCGGGTGTGGCCTCCTGGCGCGCAGCCGAAAGATGTATTTGAAGAACATCTATCGGCTGCGCGCCAGGAGGCCACACCCGGAGACAGCGCTTCTTAGCGCGCTAGAACCAGTGTCACAGCAGTGAGTGCGAAGCGGAAAGGGAGTGCAGAGGGCTGAAGGCCCTTTGCCCGCCGGAGGCGTCTTCCTCCACATCTTCCCTTTAACAAAAGCCGCGACGGTTGCCCGTCGCGGCCTTTTCATGTCCGTTCGCGGGTGAGGCTACTGCAGCAGCAGCTTGAGCGCCCCGTTCAGGCGGTCGCCCGTCTGGCGCGGGTAGGTCAGGTAGGCCACCGAGCAGGAGACGCGGGCCGAGCCGTACTTGATGCGCATGTAGCCCTGCTCCCCCCAGCTGGTGCCCCAGCTGTTGCGCAGGATCCAGTAGCCGTTGTTGGCGGCGTCGCCGTTGTCGTTCCAACCCACCAGGGTGATGGCGTGGTTGGTGGTGGTGTAGGCGCAGTCGTAGCCGGGGCAGCCGGCCTGGTCGTCCTGGTAGACGCCGCCATTGTAGGCGTCGAAGGCCGAGGTGACGTTCACGGCCGCGTCCACCGGGCCGTTGGCCATGATGGCGGCCTTGATGGCGTCGATGTCGGAGCAGGCCACGCGGCCCCAGCCCTTGAAGCGGATCACGGCGTAGGCCGAGCGGTCGCAGCCGGAGGGGGGCACGCCGGTGTAGGGCAGGGCGGACTCGCGGGCCACGCCCACCTGGGTCAGGGCGAGCAGTTCGGCGTAGTCGTAGTCCGCGCCGTCGCAGCCGTTGAAATGGCTGGAGTAGGGGCCGTAGGTGCCCAGGCAGAAGGCGATGAACTGCTCGGAAAAGTCGGCGCAGTTGGCGCCGGTCCTGCCGGTGGCCACGTTGTAGGCGCCTTCGGCCGTGGCCGCGGCGGCGAAGGCGTAGCACGAGCCGCAGTCGCCCTGGTTCCTGATCGGGCCGATGTAGCTCTTGCCGCCCTTGTCGCGCCAGTCGAAGGAGGCCGGGAGCGCCAGGGGCGCGGCGGCGTCCAGGGAGGTCAGGCGCGGGGCCGGGGTTTTGGGGGGGGATGAGGGGATTGCCCCCCTGGTGCGCAGGTTCTTCTTGGCGGCTTCGGGCAGCGCGTAAACCCAGGTCTCGCCCACGGTGAAGTCGTAGCCGTTGAGGCGGATCTTCTCGCGCAGGGTTTCGAGGCTGTCGCCGGGTTCGAAGGACAGCGTATCGGCGGCGAGAGAGAGGCGGGGTGCGGCAAGGATCGTCAGGGTCAGGAGAAGTACGGCGAAGAGGCAGCGTCCGGGCCTGGGCATAAGGCCTCCTTCGGGGCGGGTGAAGAATGGGCGGGGAGCCAAGGCCCCCCGCCCGGAGCGTTACAGCACCCGAAGGTGCACGGGTTCGGCCTTGACGAAGGGCATGGCCCGGATGCTCTCCAGGGCCTTCTCCACGTCGCGCTGCTTGGCCTGATGGGTCATGAACACGATGGGCACGATATTGCTGTCGGGGGCCGAGGGGTCCACCTTCTGCACCACCTGGTAGATGGAGATGCCCACGTCGCCCAGGGCCTGGGCCAGGGCGGCGAGCACGCCGGGCTTGTCCTCCACGTTGAAGCGGAAGTAGCGGCGGCTGCACTCCTCCTCGGGCGGCAGGATGTCCGCGGGAGGGAGGATCTTTTCGGGGAAGCCGGTGTTGTTGGGGGCCGCGCCGTCGCGGGCAAGGTCCATGATGTCGGCCAGCACGGCGCTGCCGGTGGGCAGCCCGCCCGCGCCCTGCCCGTAGAGCATCACCGCGCCCACGGCGTCGCCCACCACGCGCACGGCGTTGAACGCGCCATGCACCTGGGCCAGCAGGTAGGAGTGGCTGAGCATCATGGGATGCACGCCGGCCATGATCTTGCCGTCCACCATCTTGGCCTGTCCGATGAGCTTGACCTGGCAGCCGAACTCCTTGGCGTAGGCGATGTCCAGCGGGGTCACGCCGGTGATGCCCGTCACCGGGAGCTTGTGCAGCGGGTAGTCGTGCCCGTAGGCCAGCCGGATGAGCAGCACCAGCTTGTGGGCGGCGTCGAAGCCTTCCACGTCCAGGGTGGGGTCCGCTTCCGCGTAGCCTTTCCTCTGGGCCTTCTTGAGCGCGGCCTGGTAGGTCAGCCCCTTGGAGGACATGCGCGAGAGGATGAAGTTGGAGGTGCCGTTCAATATGCCGGTGACCGCCAGGATGCGGTTGCCCGCCAGGGACTCCTTGAGGGTCTGCACGATGGGGATGCCGCCGCAGACGCTGGCCTCGTAGTAGAGGCCCACGCCCTTCTGGGCGGCCAGGGCGAAGAGCTCCTCCCCGCGTTCGGCCAGCAGGTGCTTGTTGGCGGTGACCACGTGCTTGCCCGAGGCCAGGGCCAGTCGGATGAGGTCGTAGGCCATGCCCAGCCCGCCCATGAGCTCGACCACGATGTCGATGTCCGGGTCCTGCGCGAGTTCGAGCGGGCTCAAGACCACGCGCGCCCCCTCGGGAATGGGCACGGCCCGCTGCTTGTGCGGGTCGCGCAGGGCCACGGCGTGCACGGCCACCGGGCGGCCCAGGCGGCGTTCGATCCACTGGGCGCTGCCGGAGAGGATGGACGTGAGCCCCTGCCCCACGACGCCGAACCCGGCGAGGCCGATGCGCACCTGCTGGGCGGACATCATGATTCTCCCGACAGGGCCTTTTTGATGCCGCGCACGGCCTGGTTGATGCGGTGGCGGTTCTCCACCAGGGCGAAGCGGACGTGGTCGTCGCCGAAGTGGCCGAAGCCAAGGCCGGGCGAGACGGCCACGTGGCCCTCCTTGAGGAGCATCTTGGAGAACTCCACCGAGCCCATGTGCCGGAATTCCTCGGGAATCTGGGCCCAGACGAACATGGTGGCCTTGGGCGGCGGGACGATCCATCCGGCGCGCTCCAGCCCTTCGATCAGGGCGTCGCGGCGGTCGCGGTAGATGTCGCAGATTTCGGTCACGCAGTCCTGCGGGCCGTTGAGGGCCACGGCGGCCGCGATCTGGATGGGCTGGAAGATGCCGTAGTCCAGGTAGCTCTTGATGCGGGTCAGGGCCTGGACGATCTCCTTGTTGCCACAGCAGAAGCCCACGCGCCAGCCGGCCATGGAGTAGCTCTTGGACATGGAGAAGAACTCCACGCCCACGTCCTTGGCGCCCTTGGCCTGCAGGAAGGAGGGGGCCTTGTAGCCGTCGAAGCAGAGGTCGGCGTAGGCGAAGTCGTGGATGCAGAGCATGTTGTGGTCTTTGCAGAAGGCCACGATCTTGTCGAAGAACTCCAGTTCGACCACTTCGGCGGTGGGGTTCTGCGGGTAGCTGATGATGAGCAGCTTGGGCTGGGGCCAGGTCTGCTTGGTGGCGGCCAGCAGGTCCTCGAAGAAGTCGCGCCCCTTGCCGAAGGGAATGCGCCGGACGTCCGCGCCCGAAATGATGGAGGCGTACGGATGGATGGGATAGGCGGGGTCCGTGGCGAACACGACGTCGCCGGGCTGGAGCATGGCCAGGGCCAGGTGGGCCAGGCCTTCCTTGGCGCCCATGGTCACCACCACCTCGGAGTCGGCGTCGAGCTCCACGCCGAAGCGGCGCAGGTACCAGTTGGCCATGGCCAGGCGCAGGCCCGGGATGCCCTTGGATGCCGAGTAGCGGTGGTTCACACCCTTCTGGGAAGCCTCGGTGAGCTTGTCCACGATGTGCTTGGGGGTGGGAATGTCCGGGTTGCCCATGCCGAGGTCGACAATGTCCACGCCCTGACGGCGCATCTGCATCTTCAGTTCGTTGACGACGGCGAAGACATAGGGAGGCAGGCGCTCCATGCGCGCGAATTTATGCATCGCGAACGGCTCCTTCTATGGTGAGTGAATGTGAAAATGTAGCCGGGGCGGGCCGTGGTGTCAAAGGCGCAAATGCCCTCTTGACGGGGAAGGGAGGGTTATGTATCAACCCGCTTTGCGCGGAGAGGTGGCCGAGCTGGCCGAAGGCGCTCCCCTGCTAAGGGAGTATACTGGCAAAACCGGTATCGCGGGTTCAAATCCCGCCCTCTCCGCCAAAATTTCCAGAGAGAAACCCCGTTTTGGACCAGCCGTCCCAAACGGGGTTTTTTGTTTTTGCGGAGGTTTTGCGGTCCGGTGCAGGGTGATCGGGATTGCATGGCTCGCCTTGGCGGGATCACGAGCCGTGGCAAAGGTCGGTCACGCCATCTTTTCGCACACGGCCATGACAGAGGTGCCGAACAGTTTCTGGGGCAGTGGCTCCAGACGACCGAACAAGCCGAGCAGTTTGTTCAAGGTGTCGGTATTGACCTCGAACCCTTTCTCGATGACGTCCTTTTCCGATTGCTTCCGGGAGAGAATCACCTTCCGCACCAGCAGCAGCGGATAGTAGGGGGCCCCCCAATATGTCACCTTGCGCAGCTTGAGCCCTGCGGCCTGTAGCACGGAGACGGCCTGGGGCAGCGTGTACCGCCTGAGATGGCCCGCCATGGTGTCATAGGTCGAGAACAGGTGATTGTAGGCAGGGAGGTTGACCAGCATCTGTCCGCCTGGCCGGAGGTGGTGCAGTGCTGACTGGAGAAAATGCTGTTGGTCCTCAATATGCTCAAGGACGTCGAAGAGGAAGATGGTGCCGTAAGCCTTATACAGTTTCTCAGAACGGTCATGGATGTTGTAGAGAAAGACGCGACTGGCCGTGCTGATGTTCCGGGAAAGTGCTTGCTCGTCGAGGTCGAACCCGTCGACGCTTAGACCGAACGCGGTTTCAAGCTGCCGCTGCAACAGGCCCCGCCCGCAACCGATGTCGGCGACGGGGAGCCGGGCCTGGTCGAATCCAGGCACAAGGCGGGTCAGCACTTCAAATCGGCGGCGGATCCAGAAATGGTCCAGGCTGGCGATATCATGCCAGTGCTCAGTCATGCTGACGGGGATGCTCTCTGAGAGTCGGATTATTTCTCGCATGGACAATTGGAGACCTCTGTGGGTGACACGACGGAGGTTGAGTTCGAGGCCGGCAGGCTTCCCACGGTCGTGGTAACCAGGGCTACGGGGCGACCTTTGACTTCATGCAGCACGACACGGATGTACTCGCCGAGGATGCCGAGAAAGATGAACAGCAGGCCCATGAAGAAGAGAAAGACCACAAGGATCGTCGCAGCCATGGGGCTGGAGCCCACCCAGTAGCCAAGCAGGGTGAAATGGGGGAAAAGGCGGTTGATTACGACGGAAAGCATGATCAGCAGGGCCACGAGCCCGACGGCAAAGCCGAATACCCCGATCAGCCTCAGTGGGGCGTCCGAGAATCCGACAAAGCCCAGCAGGGCGAGGTCGACAAGTTTGCGGATGTTGTACTTGCTCCTGCCGGAGAGCCTGCGCGGCCTAGCGTAGGGGAACCCCTTCTGCGGGAAGCCGACCCAGGAGCGAAGCCCACGCAGCATGCGCGAGCGCTCTGGCAGCAGCAGGATCGCGTTGAGCGCCCGCCTGGACATCACGCAAAAATCCCCAGCGTCGCGCGGCCAGGCGTGGTTCGAGGTGTTGCTCATCAGCCAGTAGAACAAGGAATAGAAGAACCTCAGCAGGGCGGGGGCATCACGCTTCTGGCGGATTCCGTAGCAAACTTCGACGCCTTGGCTGCAGGCGTTGTACATCTCGATGAGCACGGCTATCGGGTCCTGCAGGTCGCAGTCGATCACCCCGACGGCATCCCCGATGGCGTAGGCCAGCCCGGCATTGACCGCCGCCTGGTGGCCGAAGTTGCGGCTGAGGAACACACCCTTGATCCGGGGGTCTTTGGCATTGTGCAGGGCGACTATCGCGGCCGTATTGTCCTGGCTGCCGTCGTCGACGACGATGATCTCCCACGACCGCCCGATTTGTGTGTCGAGTTGCGGGACAGCCTCCTGGAGAAAGAGGGGGAGCATGTCCTGCTCATTGTAGCAGGGTACGATTAGGGAAAAATCAAGAGTGCTCATGTTTACGCCGTAGCCTTTCAATACAAGACAGCAGAATCTTTGGTCCATATCTGTGCCCACTTTCCAATGAGCACAAACTCAAGCACTGTGTCGGATACCTTGCCCAGGACTGCGTCCTGCGTGCAGCCCATGTTTAACACCTGTCTTTGTGCAACGGGTGTCCAATTTGATTTGTCTCCACGAATGGTGAAAAGTTTCCTCTTGTACTCATCTACGACCTCGTAGACCTCCACCCTGCAATCATCCCCATGCATTCGAGGAAAGAAGAACATGAGCTGGCGATCGTGCTTCACCTGCATGCGGAATACACCTGGCTGGCTGGCATCGAGGGGGGTGAACACCGCATAACCCTGGAAGTCTGGCTGAGGCTCCAGCGCAAGGTTGCGATCAAATTCGTTCAGTTTAGACTGAACCACATTGCTGCAAGAGAAAAAACCGACGATAGACGGCGACCACCTGGTCACGGGCAATAGGACACTGCAGTATATTTGATTCAAGGGGTTGCCTTGGCCGCTGGCGACAAATACGACGCCCAAGATGAAAAGGACCATGGCGGACAGAATTTTGAGTTTGGCCACGGCTCATGGCTCCTGACAGATTGGAATTCTGCGGTCGTTGTGGGTCCACATGGTGCTTGAGATAGGCTTGCCGTCCACAATGTTTTCCAGGTCGGAGTTTGTCAAAACATAGTTCATGAAACGGCCCGAATCACAATGAATGCGGATGGATTTGACAACCAGCGAGATCCCCTTGGATTTTTCAATGAAGACAAAGTCGAGAGATATGCTGTCGTATGAGTTCAAAGGAGCCACTGTCGCTTTGTCATCTGTCGTGCTGCCAGAGTGTTGTAGGTTGAGAAACAGTCTTGGCTCGAGGTTGACCCTTGCTGTTATAATCCGCTCGTCCGCGGCGGTGCGTTTCGGCAGCAGGGACATGCCGGTGACTATCGGGTTCCGGAGCACTTCGGACAGCCGTACGTTGCGGTTGCCGGAGACGATGGAAGCCAGAATCACTGGCTCCAGGTCCTTCTGTGGACTGCCATTTGGTTCGTCCGGGTCGACTCTTTCCGGACAATTGCAGTCCAGGTTGACATAGATGTCGCCTGCGGTCGTGCTCGCCAGGTACCGCAGGGAATTCTTTTGTCGCAACAGCTCGGCCGCCTGGTCAAGCTTAATCAGGAGAAAGCGCGATTTGGCCTTCCAGGAGAACTGTGCCGGATGGAGGATGTAAGACAAACCAAAACCCGGTTGCAGACCAAGAAACTCAGTACTGGTAGCGAAGTCGGTCACCAGTAAGCTGTTGCACCAGGCGTTGTTGGTTGGCTCGTAGCGCAAGATGTCTTTTGTAAAACTGGAAAACCACTCTATGCGCTCAAGCCGCCCAGCTGAATTCTGCGTCATGTCATAGGCCCGCTCCTGAAGCAGCTGGAACCCGAAGCCAAGGGCCGCGACCTGGGCGCCGAGCAGAAACATCCGGACCCCGGGCATAAGGCCCAGGCAGGCCAGGAGCAGGCAGCTGAACAGGAATACCGGGTACAGATGCCGGGTTTGCAAAGACTGGCTCAAGCTGGTTGCGCAGATGAGGGCGGCATAGCCTCCGAAAACCCATAACAATTTGAGATAGAGCAGTCTCTCGTCTGGCGATGTGGCGCGCCTGCGTCTGTATTCGAGCACGCCCATGATCACGGGAAGAAAACCCGCCACCAGGAATAGGAAACGGTCCTGGGAGACCAGGCGCCAAATCGCTAAGAAATTATCTCCTAGCAGTGCAGAGAACTGGAGAAGCACGTCCAGGGCGTTCTTCGTGCCCAAGTCCATCAGCACCAGCTGCCAGGGCGCGTAGTGGCCCACCCAGGGGGAGGCGAAGAACTGGTAGCAGAAGAACGTGGCCACATGGCAGCCGATGCCGGTAAAAAGCCCGCGAATGATAGACAATCGGCGGAAGTCCGAGATTGCGACAAAATACCCTGGCAGGAGGAATCCCCATGTGGGGCGGATCAGGCTGGCGAGTATGAGCATGACGAAAAGCGAGGCCGTGTACCGCTTATTGCCCGGGTTCAGCAGCATGCAGTGGAAAAGGGCGGCCAGTACGTAGGCCAGGCCCATGTTGGCGGGCTCTTGCCAGTATGTCGCCGTGAAATGCATCATCTCCGGATACACGAGGATCAGGGCGATGGAGTAGAGCGCGGCTACGGGCTTGGGACGCACCAAGAAATAGAAGGTAAGAATGCTCGCTGTCAGCAGCGTGAAGTTGAAGATTGGAGCTGATTGAACGCCGAGTCCGCCGAAGGCGCCGGCAAGCAGGCCGACGATGGAGACATAGACTGGCCCGTGCACTCCGAAAGGGCTCGTGGCGATGAAGGGGACCACCTCGTTCTGGCTGAAGTGACCCATGGAGAACCCGTGGGCCGCGAACCCGTTGATTTGCAGGAAGTAGTCGAATGGGTCGAAATGGGGATAAGGGACGACCTCGAACAATGATGCCTGGGCAAAAATGTGATAAAAGAGCCAAGTGGCAACGAGCGGAAGCGCCGAGAGGATGAAGTAGCTCGTGGAGCGGAGCAGGTTGTATGATCGCATATGCCCTCGGAGCATGGTTGGCCTGTGCACCTAATGATGGCTAAACATTGAAAATCTATGAGAGACTACACCACGTCGCGAGCCCTTGGCAAGCGGTCTCTGGAGCGTGGGCAGTTGCGGAGATGAATTGTACTGCCCCTCGTTTAGCAAGCGTCTGCTAATTAATTCTAGTGGCTAAGTTGTTCTGCCTCGTAAGCCTCCGGCGATCTGTAGCCGAGGGTCGAGTGCAGATGGTTGGCATTGTAGCCGTCGATCCAGCGGTCCAGATCCTCCAGGAATGTGCTTGGGCTCGTGAACTCGTTGATCCTAACCAGCTCTGGGATGTGCGAGCTCAGCGATTGTCTGGCAATGCTCTGTATGATGATCTGCAGAGAAATCTTCCGTTGATCAATATTGTTACAAAGCAATGGAGGGGTCTGGAGCAGTCTGACGAGTCGGTTCCTGTGGGGAGCCGCCTCCCGTTGGAGACGGCCCCTGAATCTGTCATTAGATATTTCGAGGTGCGGCCAGCCCTGGGCGTCATTTTCATGGGTACCGCCATGGGTACTTTCATCCCCCAGATGCCTAGAATTGGCCCCCTGTTGACCCCCGGTTGAGCGCATAACTCACTGAAAATACAGGCTACGCCTGGGCTACTGGAAACAAGACCGTCTCTGCTAAGGGAGTATACTGGCAAAACCGGTATCGCGGGTTCAAATCCCGCCCTCTCCGCCAGAAAAGTCAGTTCAAACCCCGCCCGGACGAGTTTCGGGCGGGGTTTTTCGTTTCAGCCCGAGGTTGGGGAACGCATGCGGCCATAACATGGCCTGGGAAGGTGATCGCCGCGGTGCCACCGATATCCCCGGGTATGCAGACGCCTTCCGCCCGTAACTGGAACCGCGCCCGCGAGGGCGGCCCCCCTCATCCCGGTTCCGGAAGCACAAAACCGGCGCTCCCGCATGGACTCTTGCCAGGATTCCGCCCGGGCACATCTTGCTTGTTGACCGACTAATTATTATCGGTGGAAAATGAAAGTTGCCTCCGCCGCCATTCTAATTCTTCTACAGATCGTATTGCATTCAGGCCAGGCATCGGCCGAAAAATATACCTTTTATGTCCAGTCCGACCAGCATCTGGCTTTCGCCAGAGAGATTTGCATCGAGGCATTGAGGAAGGCTGGCCTGGACGCCGGTTTCGAACCGTTCCCCGTTGCGGCGGAAAATCGCCTCGACGCCGAGATGGCCTCGGGCAAGCTTCACCTGGCCTTCATCCCCCCCAACGCCAACCGCCTGGCCCTTGAGGGCAGGCAGTTGATCGCAGCCATCAGGATACCCCTGGAACGGGGACTGCTGGGGTCCAGGGTCTGCCTCGTCCGGGGCACCGACAAGGACCTGCTCAAGGACGTCAAATCCCTTGAGGCCTTCAGGCGGTTCAAAGTGGGGCAGGGCTACGGCTGGGGGGACATAGATGTCTATGCGGCGGCTGGCGTCTCCGTTGTAGAGGCCCCGTTCACGTCGCAGTCCGCGCCGCTGCGCGCGCTGGCCTCCGGGCATTTCGATCTGCTGCCGATGGGGGCCAGCGAGTTCCAGGCCTTTCTGGACCGCTCGAAGGAGGAAGGTCTGGGCATCGTGGCGGACAACCATATCGTCATCCGCTATCCGTGGTTCCGGTTCATCTGGGTTTCCAAGACGGCCCCGAATGCGGCGGCCCTGCTGGAGGGCCTGGAAAGAGGGCTGGATATCATGGCTCGCGACGGATCGTTCATCAGGATATTCGAACACTATAAAGGAAAGATCGACACAGCCGTGTTCCGCGGCAGAACCTCCATCGAGCTTGCGAGCCCCTACGCGCAGGCGTCGGATATCCCCGCCAAGTACAGACATCTGCTCATAGAGGCGCGTTGACGGAGCGTGTTGCGCCCAGGACCGCTCAGGCCCCGCCCGGTTCGCTGAAGGCCTTGAGCCCCAGGGCGGGCAAGCCGGCCGGTTGCGTGTTTCGGTCCGCCAGGGCGCGCAGCGTGGCCGCGTGCAGCGCCTCGGCCAGTTCCTCCACATCGCGCATGGCCTCCTCCGCGTGTCCGGGGGACGCCAATTCCGACAGTGACCCGTTGGCCTTTCCGGGCCTGGCGTGGGCGAGGGCGTGGCGCAGTTCGCGCAGGGCGATGACCGTCCTCAGGGGCCTGGCGTGTTCGCTGAAGTCTGCGAGTCCGGCCAGCCTGGCTACATAGTTGATCTTCCTGACGGTCCCCCTGGTGTCGAGTTTGCCGAAGTACTTCTTTTCGGCCTTGAAGTCGGCGGGCCAGAGCGGGTCCAGGCGGGGTCCGATGAAGTTGACGTAGGCCTCCAGGGCCATGAACGAAAAGACCAGCGCGATGACGCCGTCCCCGGGGGAGCATCCCGCGCGGGCTTCCATCCTGGAACGCGCTTCCAGCGCGATGCGCCACAGGAACGTATGCGCCTGGCCGCCCGCATTGCAGGGCGGCGTCCTGTCGAGGGTATCCTGTGCGGTCTGTTCAGGCATGGCTGCACCACGTTGTCCCGATGGGCGGCGCCGCGGAGGGGCTGCGTCCGCGAAAGGTCCGGCTCGACAGGCCCGGCTCGTTGTTCTCTGCCGACGGCCGGACGAGTATCGGCCGTTCGCGCACCTATCGCCACAGATTCGCATGTTGGTTTATCTATTGTTGTTGACATGCGCCTTGCCCGCTGACAAGCCGGTATATCCATAAGTTTTGGAGCGAGAAGTGTCTGCCCCCTTACGGCTGCTGTTTGCGGCGGCGAGCTATTTCGCCTGCGCTATCCTGTCGTTCAATATAGCCATGGCCACCAGCTCCATTGCGGTCGTCTGGCCGGCGGCCGGGGTCGGCTACGCCATGGCCCTGCTCTGGGGCCGCAAGATCATCCCGGCCACCATGGCCGCCGACTTCGCCGCCACGCTCTTCTTCGCGCCTCCGTTGCAATCCCTGCTGTTCGCCTGCGGCAACGGCCTGGCCTTGTACGCCGGCTGCCGGATCACATCCCGATTCGGGGGGCGAAGGGAGTTTTATCTCCACCCCCGGGGCATGTTCGTCTTCATCGCGTCGGTTCTGGCGCTGAGCGTCATCTCATCCGCCGTGGGCACGGCCACGGAGTACGCGCTGGCGAACCTGCCGGGCTGCGAGACAGCCAGGATATGGTGGCTCTGGCTGCTGGGGGACTTCACCGGAGTCACGCTGGTCGCCCCCCTGATCCTGGCCCTGGCCAGGATGGGGCTTCGCGGCCTGGGGGGCAACCTCCGGGAGCTGGCGGCGATCTTCTGCTGCGCGCTGCTCACCGGTTTTCTCCTCCTGACGGGAACCAACTTCTTCGCGGAGGGTTACCCCACGCCGTTCATCCTCATGCCGTTCTTCGTCTGGGGGGCCTTCCGCCTCGGCCACCGCGAGTTCTACTCCCTGCTGCTGGCCCTGGCGGCCATCGCCGTGTGGGCCACCCACGCGGGATACCAGCTGTTCCCCACCTCGTCCGCGACGCAGTCCTACCTGTTGCTGCAGTCCTATTTCGTGATCATCGCGCTGTTGTGCCTGCTGGTGCATTCCGTGGTCAGCGAGAGGGCCCGGGCCTACGCCTCCGCGCTCCGCAGCAGGGACGCCCTGGCCTTCGGGCTGGCCGACCTGGCCGAAATGCGCGACCAGGAGACGGGCGAGCATCTGCTGCGCACCAAACGCTACCTGCGGCTTCTCATCAGGGGGCTCAAGGAGGGCGCCGTCTACGAGGAGCAGCTGAACGACGGGCGCGACGAGCTGATCGCCGAAGCAGGGCCACTGCACGACATCGGCAAGGTCGGCGTGCCCGACGCCATCCTGCGCAAGCCCGGCGGGCTCACCCCGGAAGAGTTCGAGGAGATCAAGCGCCACCCCGAGTACGGGGTCAAAACCCTGGAGAGGATCATCAGCAGCATGGGCGGCAGTGACTTCATGGACGTGGCTCGCGAGATCATCCAGAGCCACCATGAGAAATGGGACGGCAGCGGATACCCGCGCGGCCTGTCCGGGAAGAACATCCCCCTGTCGTCCAGGCTCATGGCCCTGGCGGACGTCTACGATGCCCTCACCAGCAGCAGGGTGTACCGGGCGCGCATGACGCACGACCAGGCCAGGGAGATCATCCTCCAGGGCAGGGGTGCCCACTTCGACCCGCAGGTGGTGGACGCCTTCCTGCGCATGGAGCGCGAATTCTTCCAGACCTCCCGCAGGCACCGCGAAGCGGACGACCGGCACCCGGTCCCCGGCGACCCGGGCACTCCGGCCTGACGCGGCGCCCGCCGTCCGGGCCTTTGCCCCCTCAGATCAGCCCGGGCGGCGCAGCATGTACATTCGATGCTCTCCGCTCCGATGGGCGGGTCGCCTTCAGTTCTTGGGAAGCTGCGGCGCGCCTTGACGCGACCCCGCGAAACGAGTCCGCCCCCTGGCCGGGGGGGCGGCCAGGGGGCGGATGCGAGGAGGTTCGGGCGCGCCCCGCTCTCTTGGGCGCTCCCAGAGGCCTGGAGCCTTCTCTGTCGAGTTCGTCCGCAGGCCGCCCGGGGGGGCGGGCGGCCGGGGCGGGACGAAGTCTTTTGTATCGGTCCCGGCCACCGTTGTAACGGGGGGCCGGTGTTACATGTGTTGCCGTGAGGTTTCTTTTCAGCTTTCGCGCCTCCGCGTGGAGGCGGCTGCTAGGCGGCCTTCCTCTCCCAGTTGCGCAGGGCGATCTTGAGCGCGCCCACAGTGAACACGTCGCAGTACAGGCTTCCGGGGAGCTTGGGCAGGTGCTTGCGCAGGTCCTCGTGGGTCAGGTAGGCGCACTCGTCCACGCTCTTGCCCTCCACCAGATTGGAGAGTGCGGTGAGGCACTGCTTGCTGTACTCGCAGCCCTCCGACGAACCGCCCGCGGCTTCCACCGTGCCGTTCTTGATGCGCAGATCCATGCGGATGGGCAGGCTGCAGCTGGTGCAGCCGTAGGTGCCCGAGGCGTTGGCCCCTTCCACGGCGATGGTCAGCGGGGTCTCGGGCATCATGGGCATGATGGCCGCGCTGGTGCTGGCGGGCACGTGTTCGGGCGTGTGCATGACCAACTCGGGGACGCTCTCGACGGCCACTTCGCGGCGCACGGCTTCCAGGTCGATGATGGTCGGGTCCACCAGGCTGAAGCCGCAGCTGCCGCCCCAGTCCTGCTCGTCTGCGAAACGGCCGTTGTAGCGCACGTCGTCGAGGATCAGGAAGTCCGTGGAGCCCAGGATGCGGTCCCAGCGGTGCACGAAGAAGTGGAAGCGGGCCGGGTCGAAGGAGTCCACGTCCTTCCAGGTCCAGTTCATGTGGCAATATTCGTCGTCGTAGCCGAGCAGGGCCAGGTAGCGCGCCTTGCTGTCCAGGTAGTGGCGGCGGCGCAGCAGCACGGCGCTGTCCGCGATGCCCGTGGAGTCCATGGCGGCGGGCTGGCCGTCCAGGTCCACCTTGATGACGCATTCGTCGTCGATCTTCATTCCGCAGGTGCTGGTGTTGCCGTTGCGCCACCAGTGGATGTACTTCTTGGTGTAGAACTTGCGGCCGAGCTCCTTGATGCGTTCGACTGTCTTGGAGGACACGGGGTGCAGGGCGAGGTCGCAGCGCCGTCCGGTGATGGTGAGTGTGAGATTCATGAAGAGCCTCCTATGGTATTCGGCGCGCTTCGCTGGGAGGCCGCGCCGGCTGGCTTTTGTGAAAAAAAGAGCATAATCCGGGCCAAAGTTGAATGCCCCAAAATTACGCCATGTTGCAAAAAGTTGCGGCTTTCGCCGCTTCGGAGTAGACGTATTTTTAGTCCGGTGGCCTGGGGGGCAGGCCTCGAAACGTGGGGAGAAACGCGGGGGAACCTGAGGTATGGAAGCATTCCTGGAGCCGTTCGGCTGCACGTCCATGTGCTCGTTCATCATGGACAGCGTGGCCGACGGCGTGTTCACCATCGATCTGAACTGGAAGATCACCTACTTCAACCGTTCGGCCGAGCTCATCACGGGCGTGTCGGCCGAATCCGCGTTGGGGCGCACCTGCGCCGAGGTGTTCCGCACGCGCGACTGCGAAGGGGCCTGCGTGCTCAAAGCCTGCATCGAGCGGGACCAGCGCATCCTGCACCGCACCATGACCATCCTGCACAAGGACGGCACCCCCATGCAGGTAACCATCAGCGCCGCCCCCCTGAAGGACGACACAGGGCGCATCATCGGCGGGGTGGAAACCTTCCGCGAACTCACCGGCTTCGAGCGCCCCGGCCGCCCCAAGGACGACAGGACCACCCAGGAGTTCTGCACCCGCGACCCGTACCTCTCCGACGTGGTGCGCATCCTGCCGCAGATCGCCGAAAGCGACGCCACAGTGCTTCTGCTGGGCGAATCCGGCACCGGCAAGGAGCTCTTCGCCCGTGCGGTGCACCGGCTCTCAGGGCGCTCCAAGGGGCCCTTCGTGGCCGTGAACTGCGGGGCCCTGCCGGAGCAGCTCATGGAATCCGAGCTGTTCGGCTACAAGGCCGGGGCCTTCACCGACGCCCGCAAGGACAAGCCCGGCCGGTTCGAACTGGCCGAAGGCGGCACCCTGCTGCTCGACGAGATCGGCGACCTGCCCTATTCCCTTCAGGCCAAGATCCTGCGCGTGCTGCAGGAGCGGGTCTACGAGCCGCTGGGCGGCGTGCGCAGCCAGAAGGCCAACGTGCGCGTGGTGGCCTCCACCAACCGTGACCTGGCCAGGATGGTGGACGAGGGCCTGTTCAGGGGCGACCTCTACTATCGGCTCAACGTTGTGCAGTTCAAGCTGCCGCCCCTGCGGGAGCGCAGCCAGGACATCCCGCTGCTGGTGGAGCACTTCCTGCGGCTGCGGCGCGGCTCCACGCCGGGCAAGCAGATCAGCGGGGTGACCCCGGAGGTCATGCGCATCCTGACCCGCTACGACTACCCCGGCAACATCCGCGAACTGGAGAACATCATCGAATACGCCTGCATCCTCTGCCCGGGCGGGCTGATCGAGGCCGGGCACCTGCCCAGGCACCTGCGCCCGGCTGCTCCCGCCAACAACGGGGGGGATCTGCCCATGAGCATGGTGGAGATACGCCTCCAGGCCGCGCAGCGGGCCGTTCGCCGCAACCAGGGCAACCGCAATGCGGCCTGCCGTGAGCTTGGAATCACCAAGGACACCCTGCGCAGGATTCTTCGGAGCACCGGCGAGGACGAAGAATAAGTCCACAGAGGGTGGAAGGACGAATTATTCGTCTTTTCCCGCAGGGTGCCCCGTTTGGCTACCGGACGGCGAAGTGTGTCGTGGCGCCTCCAGGCGCTGCAGGTCATGCCCAAGCCTCCACGAGGGCATCCCGTTCTCATGTGAAGCTCCCGCTGGCGCGCGGTTCACCCCTGGTCCGTCATGTTGTGAGCCATCCACCTCCCGCCACTGATGTTTCGGCCGCCTCCAGCCATTCCACGACATGCTTGGTCCGTGCGCCGCCGAAACTCCGTCTGTCGCCAAACCCCACGGGAGAGGCGGTTTAAAGCCGTGAGCCGCGCAGGCTGTGTAAAGACAAATGGCTGCTGTCAGGGCATGTTGCCCCGCAGGGCATGACAGCGCGGGAGGCTTGTCATGTTAATGGTTGCAATTGGGTTGAATTGCTTTACAGTGTTGCAGCGTTTAGGACGGCGGACCGTCTGGAGCCAGCGGGTCTTCCGTGTATTCCTTTTGAGTGTTTACATTCGATATAAATTTCTTTAGGAATTCGGGAAAGGAAGAACGCCATGAATCTTGTTGAAAAGGTCAGGCAGGGCATCTCCCGGATGGCGCGCGAGCATGGCGGCCCCTCCAACCTTGCGGAGAAATCCGGGGTGGGTCAGCCCAACATCTCCAAGTTCCTTTCCGGCAAGGCCGTTCCCAGGTTCGATACGGTCGCGCGCATCCTCGAGACTCTGGGGGCGCGCATCCTTTTCCCCGACGAGGAGCGCGACACCACCAAGCCCGTGGTCTTCGTGTCCGCCAGGCGCTCCGGCGGGGCCGTTGACGGGGGCGTCCAGCCCGACCCGGAGAACTACATGGCCATCCCCCTGGCTCAGGGGCAGGTGGCCGCGGGCGCCGGCCTGATCCCCGAGGACGCCGTGCGCGGCTGGGTGCTGGCCATGAAGGACCAGTCTTCCATCCGCTACCGCACCAACCTGGTGGCCCTGGAGATCGGGCGCGGGCAGGAGTCCATGGTGCCCACCCTGCATCCGCTGGACATCGTCCTGGTGGACCGCGACGATTTCCGCCCCGAGCCTGACGGCTCCATCTTCCTGGTGCGGGAGCCCGGGCCGGACTCCGAGGTCTCGGTCAAGCGCGTCTATACCAGCCGCCGCGACGGGCAGACGCTCGTCACCTTCATCTCGGACAATCCGGACAAACGCTCCTTCCCACCCAGGGTCTACAACCTCGACGCCGACTACCAGGGCGATCTGCGGCGCGCCATCGTCGGCCGCGTGGTCTGGGCCTGGTCGGACATGACCCGCAAATAGCCCCGGGCCTCGCGCCCGCCATCCGCCCGCCGGCGACCTCGCTGCCCGGGCGCTCGAACGCGCGTTCGGCTCCGGGAGCAGCTTCGTACCGGCCGGTGCCCGCACTCCTGTGGCGTACGGGCGGCCGGGCAAATCCCGAGTGTTCCTCTCAGGCCGGCCAGCGGCCACGTTTTCCCGTCGTATACCGTCCTTCCCACTGGTTTTCGAGCATGTTCCGGAGCCGAGCATGCCCTTGACGCCTGATCGCTCCCCGTCTGCCCGTCGCCATGAGGTTGGCTCCGCCCCATGCCGGTACGGCAAGCGGTTGGCTGGCGAGGCAAGGCATGCAGTGTTTTTGTAAAAGCGTAGGGCGTAGCCGTACCCTCTGGCTGTCATTGCGCTGGGAGCCGGTTCTTTCGATCACTCTATGCGTTCAGTGCGTGCCGGATCAGCTGCCGCCGTCTTCGTTGCGTCAACGAGGCCGGGGATATCTTCGCGCTAAGAACCGGCCTGGGGTTCAGTACCGCAAAAAGCATGGCCGATTGCTGTTTGTCAGATTCTGCTATGAGTTGGGACTTAAAAATTCATTTTGCGTAAAAATGTTCCAGCGAAATAGGCTTGCTGAGCGTTAACAGCTCAGAGTTTCAGCGTATTCATATAATTCGCTCCAGCTTGACAAAAATTCGTTTACGAATAGATTTGGTCACGCGTCGAGTGCGAAAGAATGTGGCAGACGCGGCGAGGCAAGTACCGGAAGACCCGAAGCGCCATGCGCTCCAAGGCCCAATAACGAGGGCTAGGCAGGGGGGAGGGAAGTCCGCAAGCTGGCGGCCGCATGTTCGCAAAAGGCGTATGGCGTCCTACAATACAGGACTGCCCGAAGCCGGTGAGGGCGTACGCACCCGGCCCCCCGCCCTCCACGGGGGCAGCAGGCGACACGCTTCATAACCCAGGCCGGGACGGAAATGTGCCAGGGTCCGTCCCGGCCTTCCCAGCAAGGCCCGGCAGGCATTCCGGCCGCCGTGCCGAAGTATCCGAGAGGTGGCCGAGATGCAGCGCCGGTGCGCGAATTGTTCGAACTGGGACACCCGGGACAGCCTGGTGGGATTCTGCCAGGAGATCACGGAGCACCTGCGCCTGGACGCGGCGCTGCTGGTCCACGGCCTGGCGACGTGCAGGACATCCGCCACGGGCTGGTGTCTGCGCTTCGGACTCTCGGGGGAGGCCAGGGCCGAGTCCGAGGCCGAATCCCGGCATCAGCGGGAGCTGCGCGGCGCGGCCGGGCAGGACTTTCCGGCAAGCCTGAGGCGTTGAAGGACTGCCGTGCCAGTTCGGGCAGTCCCGCTACGGCGAATGCGGGAGCATGCCGCATGGCGGGGTCGGATGTGCAAGTCGTGGCGCTGCGCCACTGGTTGCAAGCGGTAAACAGTGCGGCGTTTGGAGCGCCGGGGAGACAAGCGCATGTGGTGCCCCAAGTGCGGCATGGATACGCGGGTTGTGGAGACCGAAAAGCTCAACAAGACGGTGTGCAGGGTGCGCTGGTGCCGCAACGGCGCCTGCAGGCACCTGTTCCAGACCCACGAGGTGGTCGCCTCGGGCCGCCCGCGCGGGGAGGCGGCCAAGCCGGGCGTGGTCACCGTGGTCGTGGCGGAAGGCAACGCCGCTTGAAGTGTATGATCCTGGTGGGGTAGCATATCGCGGCGGATTGCATCGGCGGGAGATTCCCTGATAAAATGCAATCCGGTTGTCTGGTCAGGGCGAAGGACGATCCCGGCATGCAGTCCCGGCAGCCGGTGATGTAAGTTTCAAGGATCCAGCGTGTACGACGCCCGCAGAAACATGGTCCAAGAGCCAGCAGGGGCGCAGTCCTCAAAGGAAGCCGAGAATCCGGAAACAACAGCGCCCCCGGAACCTGCGGTTCGGGGGGCGATGCTGCGGGTGGTGGTGTAAATGCGGGTTAAACGGCTTTCTTGCGCTTTTCCCAGAGCTTCATGTCCTTCATTTTGGTGCGGCGCTCGCGCTGCAGGGACTTGCTCACCAGGGGGGTGCCCTTCTTGTAGCCGTACTTGGCCCTGTAGTCGTCGGCGGTCAGGCCGTGGGTGCCAAGATGCTTCTTGGTGAGGATCTTGAAGGTCTTTCCGCATTCCAGGCAGGTGACGGATTTTTCCTTGATGGCCTTTTTGGGGTCGCTCACAGGTGCTGCGCCTTCTTCAACAACGACGACGCCCTCACTGATGCCGCGGATGCCTTCGGAAACCTTCTTGACCATGGAGGTGATTTCCTCCTCGGTCATGTTGCGGACGCTCGCTTGCGCTTTGACGATTTCAAGCGCTTCCTTAAGATAATCATCCATAGTGTGGCTCCTCACAATCACGGGTGGTGTCCTCGACCAGTATACGAAACTGCAGCTTGATGTAAATATCGGAAATGCACTTTTTCTTGTGATCAAAAAAAATGCACCGGGCCGCACGCCATGTTGCAGCGGCCGCAGGAAGTGGGTCTGGAAGCTCCCGAAGGGTTGGAGCAAAGCGCCCGGGAATTGGAGGGCAAGCCCCGGCGAACTGAGGGATGGTCCGAAATGTGGAACGCAACGTCCGCGGGCGATGCGTCCCGGATGCGGCGTGTTGCGTCCGCCCGCCCGGCTTTGACAAAGACGCCCCGCCCGGGCAAATGTAGCGCCGATATATCGGGGAGGAGAGCATGTTCACCGGCTTGGTTCAAGGTATGGGGAAGGTGGAGTCGCTTCAGGCGCGCGGGGGCCAGATGCGGCTGACCATCAGGGCGTTGTTCGAACTTGCGGACATCGTGCTTGGCGAGTCCATTGCGGTCAACGGCGCATGCCTCACCGTGGAGAGCGGGGGCAGCAACGCCTTCACCGCTTACGCCTCCGCCGAGACCCTGGACAAGACCAGCCTGGGCGGCCTGGGCGCGGGGTCGCTGGTGAACCTGGAGCGGGCCCTGGCCCTTGGCGACCGCCTGGGCGGGCACCTGGTCAGCGGCCACGTGGACTGCCTGGCCACCGTGCGCGCGGTTGAACCGGCGGGCGAATCCCGCCGCATCACCATGGACTTCCCCGAGGAGTTCGGCCCCCTGGTGGTGGAGAAGGGCTCCGTGGCCCTGGACGGCGTGAGCCTCACCGTGAACGCCTGCGGGAAGGACTGGCTCAGCGTGAACATCATCCCCGCCACCCAGGGGGAGACCACGATCAACTCCTGGGCTCCCGGGCGCGCCGTGAACATGGAGACCGACATCATCGGCAAGTACGTGGCCAGGATGCTGGGCCCTTACCCGGGCGCGGCCAAACCCTCGCGCATCACCGAGGATTTCCTGAGGCAGCACGGATTTTAACCCAGGCCGGGTCCGGCCTCCCGGGCGTCTTGCCCTTTTAGCCGCTCTGCACTACGAGGACGTGTTCCGGCGACGCTCACCAGCCCGCCGTCAGGAGGACTCCCATGCCCCTTTGCACCACCGAAGAAGCCATCGAGGAGATCCGCCAGGGTAACATGATCATCCTGGTGGACGACGAGGACCGCGAGAACGAAGGCGATCTGACCATCGCCGCCGAAAAGGTCACTCCCGAGATAATCAATTTCATGGCCGTTCACGGCCGCGGGCTCATCTGCCTGCCCATGTCGCCCGAGTGGACCGACAAGCTCAAGCTCCCCATGATGACGAACCAGAACCAGTCCCAGTTCGGCACCGGGTTCACCGTCTCCATCGAGGCGCGCAAGGGCGTCACCACCGGCATATCGGCCTTCGACCGCGCCACCACCATCCTCACCGCCGTTGCCGACGACGTGGTCGCCGAGGACGTGGTCTCCCCCGGCCACATCTTCCCCCTGCGCTCCAAGGCCGGGGGCGTGCTCGTGCGCGCCGGGCAGACCGAGGGCAGCGTGGACCTGGCCAAGCTGGCCGGGCTCAAGCCCTGCGCCGTCATTTGCGAGATCATGCGCGAGGACGGCAACATGGCCCGCATGCCGGACCTGATCGAGTTCGCCAAGACGCACGGCCTCAAGATCGCCTCCATCGCCGACCTCATCCGCTACCGCATGCGTTTCGGAAACCTCTCGGTGAACAAGGTGGCCGAGGCCGACCTGCCCACCTGCTACGGCTCGGGCTTCAAGGTCATCGCCTTCGAGACCGACGACAAGGAGAACCCCAAGACCCACGTGGCCGTGGTCAAGGGGGACATCAAGCCCGGCGAGCCCACCCTGGTGCGCGTGCACTCCGAGTGCCTCACCGGCGACGTGCTGGGCTCCATGCGCTGCGACTGCGGCGGCCAGCTGCACCAGGCCCTGCGCATGATCGAGCGCGAGGGCAAGGGCGTGCTGCTCTACATGCGCCAGGAGGGCCGTGGCATCGGCCTGGCCAACAAGATCAAGGCCTACGCCCTGCAGGACAAGGGCTACGACACCGTCGAAGCCAACCAGAAGCTGGGCTTCAAGGCCGACCTGCGCGACTACGGCATCGGCGCGCAGATGCTGGTGGCCCTGGGCGTCACCAAGATGCGCCTGATGACCAACAACCCCAAGAAGATCATCGGGCTGCAGGGCTACGGGCTGGAAGTGGTGGACCGCGTGCCCATCGAGATGAACGCCTGCGAGCAGAACCTGGACTACCTGCTCACCAAGAAAGAAAAAATGGGCCACATGCTCAACCTCTCCACCGAGAACAAGTAAGGAGCCGCAGCCATGCCGCACATCCGCACCATTGAAGGCCAGATGAACGCCTCGGGCCTTTCCTTCGCCATCCTGGCCGCCCGTTTCAACGACACCATCGTGGACCGCCTGGTTGGCGGCGCCATCGACTACCTCGCGCGCCACGGCGCCTCCCGCGAGGAGATCACCCTGGTGCGCGTCCCCGGCGCCTTCGAGATGCCCCTGGCCGCCAAGAAGCTGGCCGCCTCCGGCAAGTACAGCGCCGTGATCTGCCTGGGCGCGGTGATCCGGGGCCACACCCCCCACTTCGACTTCGTGGCCGGCGAATGCACCAAGGGCCTGGCCATGATCTCCCTGGAGACCGGCGTGCCCGTGGGCTTCGGCCTGCTGACCACCGACAACCTGGAGCAGGCCATCGAGCGCGCGGGCACCAAGGCCGGCAACAAGGGCGTCGAGGCCGCCGCCGCCGCGCTGGAGCTGGTCCGCGTTCTGGAGCAGTGCTAGTGTCAGGACCGCAGACCCCCAGGCGCAAGGCCAGGCGCCGCGCCTTCCAGATCCTCTACGGTTTCGCCTTCGAGCCCCCGGTCAACGAGCGCGCCCTGCTCAAGGCCGTCAAGGAGGCCCCCAGGGACGAGAACGTGCCCGAATCCGGCGACGAATACGTGCTGGAGCTCTGCCGCGGCGTCTGGACCCGCCACGAGGAGCTGGACCGCGTCATCGGGCAGCACTCCCAGAACTGGAAGCTGGAGCGCATCGGCAAGGTGGAGCTCACCGTGCTGCGCCTGGCCCTCTATGAAATCATGAACGTGGAGGACATCCCCTTGCGGGTGGCCCTCAACGAGGCCGTGGAGCTCTCCAAGGAGTTCGGGGACGACAACTCCCCGGGCTTCGTCAACGGCATCCTGGACGCCGTGGCCAAGGCCGTGGACCAGGGCCGCTTCGACGTGAAGAAAGACCTCTCACGAAGCAGGGAAGACAGCTGAGATGAAACGCTACGAACCCCTTTCCATCGAAGCCAAGTGGCAGCAGCGCTGGACCGAAGGCCGCCACTTCCACGTGGAGGCGGATCCCTCCAAGCCCAAGTACTACGTGCTGGAGATGTTCCCCTATCCGTCCGGGCGCATCCACATGGGCCATGTGCGCGTCTACACCATCGGCGACGTGGTGGCGCGCATCAAGCGCATGGCGGGGTTCAACGTGCTCCATCCCATGGGCTGGGACGCCTTCGGCCTGCCCGCCGAGAACGCGGCCATCAAGAACAACCTCCACCCCGCCAAGTGGACCTACGAGAACATCGCCAACATGCGCGCCCAGCTCCAGAAGATGGGCTACTCCCTGGACTGGGAGCGCGAGCTGGCCACCTGCGACCCCAGCTACTACCGCTGGGAGCAGCTCATGTTCCTCAAGTTCCTGGAAAAGGGCCTCGTCTATCGCAAGAACTCCCCCCAGAACTGGTGCCCGGACTGCCACACCGTGCTGGCCAACGAGCAGGTGGAGGAGGGCAAGTGCTGGCGCTGCGACTCCGAGGTCGAACAGAAGGACCTGGAGCAGTGGTTCCTGCGCATCACGGACTACGCCGAGGAGCTGCTCACCGACCTGGACACCCTGTCCGGGGCCTGGCCCGAGCGCGTGCTGACCATGCAGCGCAACTGGATCGGCAAGTCCGTGGGCTGCGAGATCGACTTCCCCCTGGAGGACGGCTCCGGCAGCGTGCGCGTGTTCACCACCCGGCAGGACACCCTCTGGGGCGCCACCTTCATGTCGCTGGCCGCCGAGCACCCGCTGGCCCAGAAGCTCATCGCGGGCAAGCCCCAGCAGGCCCAGGCCGAGGCCTTCATCGAGAAGATCCGCAACCTGGACCGCATCAAGCGCCAGGCCGACGACCTGGAGAAAGAGGGCGTGTTCACCGGCAGCTACTGCCTGAACCCGGTCACCGGCGCGAAAATGCCCATCTACCTGGCCAACTTCGTGCTCATGGGTTACGGCACCGGCGCGGTCATGGCCGTGCCCGCCCACGACCAGCGAGACTTCGAGTTCGCCAGGAAGTACGACCTGCCCCTCAAGGTGGTCATCACCCCGCCGGGCGAGACCCTGGACGCCGCTGCCCTTGACGAGGCCTTCACCACGCCCGGCGTGCTGGTTGATTCCGGCGAGTTCAGCGGCAAGCGCAGCGACGAGGCCAAGATCGCCATCGCCGACTGGCTGGAGTCCAAGGGCCTGGGCACGCGCGCCGTGAATTACCGCCTGCGCGACTGGAACATCTCCCGCCAGCGTTACTGGGGCGCGCCCATCCCGGTGGTCTACTGCGAGAAGTGCGGCATGACCCCGGTGAATGAGTCCGACCTGCCGGTGCTCCTGCCCCTGGACGCCCAGGTGCGCCCCGACGGCCGCTCGCCCCTGGCCGACACCCCGGGATTCGTCAACGCCGTGTGCCCCACCTGCGGCGGCCCTGCCCGGCGCGAAACCGACACCCTGGACACCTTCGTGGAGTCCAGTTGGTATTTCCTGCGCTACTGCTGCCCCAAGCTGGACACCGAGCCCTTCGACAAGGCCGCCGTGTCCTACTGGTCCCCGGTGGACCAGTACGTGGGCGGCATCGAGCACGCCATCCTGCACCTGCTCTACGCGCGCTTCTGGGTGAAGGCCCTGCGCGACCTGGGCTTCATCGAGCACTCCGAGCCCTTCGCCAACCTGCTCACCCAGGGCATGGTCATCAAGGACGGGGCCAAGATGTCCAAGTCCAAGGGCAACGTGGTGGACCCGGACGTGATGGTGGCCAAGTACGGCGCGGACACCGTGCGCGTGTTCATGCTCTTCGCGGCCCCCCCCGAGAAGGACCTGGAATGGTCCGACACGGGCATCGAGGGCGCGGCGCGCTTCCTCTCGCGCACCTGGCGCCTGGCCACCGAGGAGTTCGCCGGGCTGGTGCGCCCCACCGGCCCCTGCCTGGCCCTGGACCCCGCCGCCCTCTCCCCCCTCGCCAAGGACATGCGCCGCCGCGAACACGCCATGATCGCCAAGGTGGTCAAGGACGTGGAGGGCCAGTTCCAGTTCAACACGGCCATCGCCTCCATCATGGAGTTCGTGAACTTCCTGTTCGCCAACGCCGAGGAGCTGCGCCGCGAGGGCGGCGACGCCCTGTCCTCGGCGGTGAACTCGCTGATCACCGCGCTCTCCCCCATGGCGCCGCACATCTGCGAGGAGCTGTGGGAGATGCTCGGACACAAGACCCTGCTGGCCCAGACCCCCTGGCCCGCCCACGACCCCGCCGCCCTGGCCACGGACACCGTGACCGTGGTGGTTCAGGTCTGCGGCAAGCTGCGCGGCAAGATCGACGTGGCCACCGACGCGGACGAAGAGTCCGTGAAGGCCCAGGCCCTGGCCGAGGAGAACGTGGCGCGCCACATCGAAGGCAAGACGGTGCGCAAGATCATCGTGGTGCCGGGCAAGCTGGTGAACATCGTCGCCAATTAACGCGGGATGCGATTCCCGGGGAGGCCAGCCTCCCCGGACCCCTCCGCCAGGGGGATGATCCCCCTGGACCCCGCAATAGCTTCGCATTCGTGGGCGTACGGCTTGCGGTCTTATAAAATACTCTAAAGCCCGGGAAGGCGTAGCCTTCCCGGGCTTTATTCGTAGTAATGGGGCCTGAGAACGCGCCATCCGCCTCCCTGGGCGCGAAGCCGATGCGGGGTCCGGGGGGATCATCCCCCCGGCGGGGTGCGGGGCGGCGCCCCGCTCTTCCTCCGTCTCCCTCGCCGCCCCTTCCAGCCAGTCCCGATGACGCTTCCCCGGTCCGTCCGCCGTATCAGCGCTCCCGCGTGTTCACGCCATCCCGCAGCCCATCCCCGGGCGCAGGGTATACCCGGGCCACTGGCTGACAGGGCCCGGGCCTGGTGCTATGTTGCGGCAACAAACCAGATTGCGCGAATGCCCCGTGCCTCCTGCCGGGAGGGGGTGCGGTCACCTGAGTAGGGGGAGCCGATGGCAGCCAGAGTCCTGTTCGTGGACGACGACCAGCAGATCCTCAACACCTTCCGCCTGACCCTGCGCAGGCAATTCGACGTGCACACCGCCCTGGGCCCGGAGGAGGCCCTGCGCATGGCGGCCGAGGAGGGCCCTTTCGCGGTGGTTGTCTCCGACTTCAAGATGCCGCGCATGAACGGCATCAAGCTGCTCTCGCTCATCGGGGAGAGCTCACCCAACACGGTGCGCGTGATGCTCACCGGCTACGCCGACGTGGACTCGGCCATCGCGGCCATCAACGAGGGGCACGTCTTCCGCTTCCTGACCAAGCCCTGCTCAACCGAAGTCCTGATCCGCACCCTGGACGCCTGCGTGGAGCAGCACAGGCTGGTGACCGCCGAAAAGGAGCTGCTGCGCGGCACGCTGCGCGGCTCCATCAAGATACTCACCGAGATACTCTCCCTGGTGAACCCGGAGGCCTTCGGCCGCGGCGAGCGCATCAAGCGCACCGTCACCGAGACCGTGGCGGAGCTGGGCCTGAGCGGGGCCTGGAAGTACGAACTGGCGGCCATGCTCTCGCAGATCGGGTGCGTGTCCATCCCGGAAGACATCCTGCACCGCAAGTACGCGGGCGAGAAGCTGAGCCCCGAGGAGCAGCAGATCTACGACATGCGCATAAGCATTGCCGTGAGCCTGGTTTCGAACATCCCGCGCATGGAGGAGGTGAGCCAGATCATCGCCTGCCAGACCAGCGGGCTCTGCCAGGAGCGGACCCCCCCGCTTGGGGCCAGGCTGCTCAAACTGGCCCAGGACTTCGACGACCTGCTCCAGCGCGGCATGGCCCGCGACGAGGCTGCGGCGGAGCTTTCCAAAGGGAGGCAGGCTTACGGAGAGGACGTGTTCCTGGCCTTCGAGCGCACCGTGCTGCGCCAGGAAGGGTACGAACTGCTCCAGGTGCCGCTTTCGGGGCTGGAGCCGGGCATGATCCTCGCGCAGGACGCGCGCACGCCGGAAGGTGTGCTGGTGCTGGCCAAAGGACTGGAGCTGAGCGGCTACATGCTGGGGAGGCTGACGAGCCTTTCCAGGACGCGGTCCATTCAGGAGCCGGTCAACGTTCTGGTGCCCCGGCGCGGCAAAGAATAGAGGGGCAGACCCGGCCCGGAAGGCGAGAAAGCCGGGAGCCGCGACGCGCACTGGCGTCCGCTCCCGGTTCTTTAGAGCGTGGAAAGGCGGGGCGCACCCCGGCGGGCAGGCGCGTCCGGGTTAGGGCGATCAGTTCAGCCAGGGCTCGAAGAGTTTGTGAACCTCTCTCATCTCCGCCTCCATCTCCGCGAAGGAGGGTTTCTGCACCGGGTGGCGGGTGATGATGGTCTGGCGCACCGTCATGGCGAATTCGTCCCAGCGGGCGATGCCGTAGATCTCGGACAGCAGGAAGAATGCCTCTTTGCGGATTTCGGGGTCTGTCAGGTCCCTCCTTTCTCCCGCGAAGAAACCCTTCACTTTATCGATCCATTCCATATGGAACCTCCAGGGTTGCGCGTTGGGTGTGATAGCCTTGCCGGGCCGTCATTTACCGGACGGCGGGTAGTTGGTGCGGCAGAAGCGGACGCACCAGTCGTTCCCGGCGTCCACAACCGGGCCGCAGCCACCGTAGGCGTACTGCCGTGTGAGGATGGCGTAGGATTTCTGGCATCCGGCCATGCAGGATTCCTGGTTGGCCACCTCGGCTTCGAGCATGGTGGCGTAGGCCTCGCATACCTGAATGGAGTCGCAGTCGCTGAATCGGCCCGTGCTGGTCTGGTAGCAGTTGCCCCTGAATTCGGAGATGGTCAGGGGGGTCGTGGCCAGGCAGCCGGCGGTGGCGGCAAGCACCGTCAGCAGCGCGCAGAGCGACAGAGTACGCATGGGATTTTTCCTCCTTGGGCGCCTGACAGGGCCCGACAAGGCATGAATACACGTGCGCCCGCGGAAAGCAACATCCCCGGCGGAGCCTCAGCGCACCGGCACCCCGCGGGAAGAGAACGAGATGCCTTGCTGTGAGCTGGTGCCGATCATCACGGCCTCGGCCAGGGGTTGGCTCACCGGGGCGTCGGCCTCCCAGCGCACCAGGAAGTTGGCTCCGGATCCCCCGGAGCGGTCCCGCTCGGCCACGATGGCCTCCCAGGTCATCATGGGGCCGAGCGTCGCCTTTTCCGTCAGGTAGGAGCGCACAAGCCCGCCGTTGGTGTCGTAGTAGTCCACGGAGACGAGCCGGAGGGGGCGCTCGGGGTCCGTGTTGCGGATGGAGAGCGTTACCGTCAGGTCCAGTGGCAGGTTCTTCATGCCGTGGTAGATGTGGGAGTAGCAGGGCACGTAGATGGCCTGGGCGGCCGGCGTCTGGGCGCGGGCCGGGGCGTGCGCCAGCGCCGCGAGCAGGAGTGCGCAGAGAAGTGTGCGAAGGGCCGTGGGCAGCATGGGGCCTCCTTGCCGTTGTGATGGCGGCTTCCGACGCCGGGCACGGATTCAATAGCGTTCCCGGGCGGGTCCATGCAACGTGGAAGTGCGATGTAACCGATCCCGGGCTGGAGGGCACTATCACATCGAACGCGTTCGCATCGAATCACTCTCGGAGGTTATCGCAATGAAACATTTCGCAGCAGCACTGGCGGTCGTGGCCGCGCTGGCCGTGTCGGCCTACGCGGCGCAGGACGCCCCGCAGATGCCGCCGCATCCGGGCGGAGGCTTCATGCACGACGGCGGGCGCGGCATAATCAAGATGTCGGAGGAGCTTGGCCTCTCCGCGGAGCAGAAGCGCTCCGTGGCCCAGATCCTCAAGGAAAGCCGCGAACAGGGCAAGGCCCTGCGCGAATCCATGCGCAAGGCCATGGACGGCATGCACGCCGTGATGGATTCCGCCCCCGGCGACGAGACCGCGGTGCGCAAGGCCGCCCAGGTCGTGTCCAAGGCCGGGGAGGAGCTTGCGGTGCACGCGGGCAAGGTCAAGGCCCGAATCGACGGGGTGCTCACCCAGGAGCAGAAGGTCAAGCTGGCCCAGCTCAAGCAGGAGCGCAAAGACAAGTTCAAGGATAGTTTCCAGGACAAGGGCAGGAAGCTCGACGAGTGGATCGACCAGACCCTGAAGTCCTGATCGGCTGAGGCGGCAACAAGCAAGACCCCGCCGGGCGACACCTCCCGGCGGGGTTCTTTTTTTACTTTCCGGCGCGGCTTTCAGCCCGTGGGGTGCAGGGGGAGGCGGATGGCGAAGCGGGTGCCCGCCCCGGGGGCCGAGTCCACCTCGATGCTGCCCTTGTGGTTGTCCACGATGATGAAATAGGAGACCGAAAGCCCCAGGCCCGTGCCTTCGCCCGTGCCCTTGGTGGTGAAGAAAGGCTCGAACACGCGCTTGCGAACGGCTTCGGGCATGCCCGGGCCGTTGTCGGCCACCTCCAGCACGACGCCATCCCCTTCCCTGTGCGCCCGGAGGTCGATGCGTGGCTCGCGACCGTTCTCCCGTGCCGCGTTCATGGCCTGGGCGGCGTTCCTGAGCAGGTTCATGAGCACTTGCTCGATCTGGGTGGAGGTGCAGGGCACGGGAGGCAGGCCCTCTTCGATGTCGGTGTGGATGCTGATCTTGCGGAAGTCGTACTTTTTCTTCAGGTCGTAGTCGTTGGAGCAGAACTCCACGGCCTTGGCGAACAGTTCGCCCACGGGCACCGGAGACTTGGAGGACTCGGCCTTGCGGCTGAACTCCAGCATGTGGGCCACGATGCGCGCGGCCCTGCGCCCGGCTTCCTCGATGCCTTCGAGCATCCGGGGGATGCTGCGCTTCTCCAGGTAGTCCCGCAGGGGAGCCATGGCGCAGCCGGTGGCCTCGGCGGCGGCGATGTTGGCCGAAGTTTCGGAGAAGAGGCGCATCCTGAGCACCTGGGCGCTCTGCAGGATGGCCGAGAGCGGGTTGTTGATCTCATGAGCCATTCCCGCTGCCAGCCCGCCGATGCTCATCATCTTCTCGGTCTGGACCATGAGCTCGTTCATGCGCTTGCGTTCGGTGATGTCGATGCCGATGCCGGTGAAGTAGTTCTTGCCTTCCATG
Organism: Fundidesulfovibrio soli; assembly: GCF_022808695.1. Classification (NCBI taxonomy): domain Bacteria; kingdom Pseudomonadati; phylum Thermodesulfobacteriota; class Desulfovibrionia; order Desulfovibrionales; family Desulfovibrionaceae; genus Fundidesulfovibrio; species Fundidesulfovibrio soli. The sequence goes on along the minus strand of NZ_JAKZKW010000011.1, from coordinate 23,070 downwards.
GTCAGCGGCACGGCGGTGAACAGGAAGAGCCTCTTGGAGCCGTCCTTGCACTGCAGGTTGCCCTCGGCCTCGGAGTAGCCGTCCACGGGGATGCGCGCCACGGCGGCGGTGATGTTCGCGATCTCTTCTGGGTCGTCCTTGTACCAGTCGAAGAGGGTCATGCGGGCCAGCTCCTCGTCCGAGTAGCCGGTGAGCTCGGAGTGCTTCCTGTTCCAGCGCACCAGGCGGCCCTGGTCGTCGTAGACGTAGAGAAGCCCCGGAATGCTGTCCATGACGGCCTCGGAGAATGCCTTCTCCCGCAGCATGGCCTCCTGGGCCTGTCTTCGGTCGGAGATGTCGCGTCCGGAGACGATCAGGCGGTCCTGCTGGCCGAAGCGGGCTATCCGGCAGGAGACCTCCATCCAGAAAAGCTCGCCCGAGCGCTTGCGCGCGCGCCATTCCAGGGTCTGGGTCTGGCCCTTGGTGGCCTTGCGCATCACCGCCAAGGCATGGCGCTGGTCATAGGGCGGTTCGCCGGAGCTGAGCTGGCCCACGTCCAGCGCGAGCAGTTCCTCGCGGGAGTAGCCGTAGGTCTCGCAGGCCCGCTGGTTGACGTCCAACAGGGCGCCGGAGCCGGTGTCGTGCACGAAGATGCACTCGCTCACGGAGTCGAAGATGGTCTGGAGACTCTCCTCGCTCTCGCGCTGCTTGAGTGCGGCCAGGTGCTGTTCGGTGACGTCCCGGAAGAGGATCAGGATGTTCTCGCCGATGTTGGCTCCCGATATCTCCACGTGGCGAATCGAGCCGTCCTTGCATGTCACCTCGAACGGCTTGGGGGGGATATGCGCGAGGGTCATCCTGCTCCGCCAGCTTTCGTGCACATAGGCTCGGTAAGCCGGGTCGGGGTAGGCCAGGGGCCACCAGTCGTCCAGATGCGGAATGTCATCGATGGTGTAGCCGAAGGTGCTCAGGAATTTCTCGTTGAGGTATTCGACGCTTCCATCCGGACCGCAGATGGAGATGGGCAAGGGTGCCATCTCAAGCAGCCGCCGGAAGCGGCCCTCGCTGGCGCGCAAGGACCTTTCGGCGGCGCTTTTCTCCCGGATGATTTGGGCCTGGCGAAGGTTCTGGTAGGCGGATTCGGCCAGCTTGTTGGCGATGAGGTACAGGGCCCTGGCGACGGCCTGGAACCGCTCCATGGGCATGATGGGCACCTCGAAGAGGGCCTCGCGGTAGGCGTCCCTGTCGGCTCCGATGGCGTCGGCGTAGGCGAGTATGGATTCGTCGTCGGCCATGTCCACCCGCACCTGTCCGATCAGCCAGTTGGCCACGTGCATGCCGCCCACCACGATGCAGGCTCCCGCGTCCCAGAGCCCGCTGCTCAGGCAGCGGCGCACGGTTGGGCCCACCGGGTTGAACCGGCCCAGCACGGAGTCGGACTTGAAGCAGTTCAGCCGGCCTGTTTCAGTCTTGCGGATGATGTCTTTGCAGAGCCTGCAGAAGTTGCTCGGCCTGGTGAGGGGGGTGCCGCGGGTATCAGTGACAACGGAGGCCACGCCCGTAGCGAGGGCGAAGGCGTCCTGCATGGCCTGCAGCTCCTCCATGTCGAAGAGGCTGGAAAGCTCGAATTCGCAGGTGCCTGACTGGCCGTTGTGCATGTCCTTGCGCTCGCATTCCGACGGGAGCGGAAGTGTTGCGCCCGGTTTGGGCGGAAGCGTCGTGGCAGACGCGGACGCACTGAGCCGAAACGCGCCCGCGCGGGAGAAGCGGGCGTCCTGATTTGTTTTCTTTGCTTGGAAGTTACACCCCTTCCCAATTTCAGGGCAAGAACAAATGCAAAGGCTACTTTCGCGGTATGGATGGCGCGGGGGCGGGGCGCCGGCCGGCGCCCCGGGGAGGATGGTCTACATGGCGCGGGATCTGGCCCAGCTTTCAAGGTTGTTGGCGTCCAGGGCTCCGGAGATGGAGTCCACGGCGCGGCCGTTCTTGAACAGTATCAAAGTGGGAATGCTGCGGATGCCCATCTGTCCAGCCAGCACCTGTTCCGTCTCGGTGTTGACCTTGGCGGCGCGGATTTCAGGCTCCAGGCGGCGGGCCACCTCCTCGAAGGCGTTCGCCATCATCTTGCACGGGCCGCACCAGGGCGCCCAGAAGTCCACCAGCACGGGCACGTCGGATTCGAGAACGTGCTTGGGGAAGGTGGCCTCCGTGAGTTCCACGGATCTGCCGGGGAACAGGGGCTTGGAGCACTTGCCGCACACGGCCGAAAGCTCCTTGCCGGGGATGACGCGGTTCTTGGTGTGGCAGTGCGGGCATGGGACGCGGCGCGTATCGGACATGTGCGGCTCCTTGTTGTATTGGCCTGGAAAAGGAAATAATAGACGCTTTTAGCAGATTGTCGACAGGAGACGCCATGTTTTTCGTCAACCTCACGCTGCGCGCCGCGCACCGCGATCCGCAGTTGCTTACGGAGTTCCTCGCGCGCGGCGTGAACCCCGAACTGGGACTGGACCCCGTGCTCATGGACCGCGCCGGGGAGGGCTGGCACCAGGCACTGGCCGAGCGGCTGGACGCCCAGGGCCTGACCCCTTCGCTGCACCTGCCCTTCTTCGACCTGCAGCCCGGCAGCGCCGACGCCATGATCCGCGCCGCCAGCCGGGACAGGCTCGTCCGCGCCATGCAGACCGCGCGCATCTACCGGCCCGCGCACCTGGTGGGCCACGTGAAGTACGACCACCTGCTCTACATGCGCACCTACGACCAATGGCTGGAGCGCTCCGTGGAGACCTGGGAGGCCGTGATGGACGCCTGGCCGGACCACCCGCCCCTGTACCTGGAGAACACCTTCGAGCCCGAACCCTGGATGGTGGCCCGGCTGGTGGAGGCCCTGGCCGGGCGCGGGCGCAATGTGGGCATCTGCCTGGACGTGGGCCACTGGTACAGCTTCGCGGGCGGGCAGGGGCGGGGCAACCTGCTGGAGTGGCTGGAGGGCTTCGCGCCCAGGCTCTCCCATCTGCATCTGCACGACAACGACGGCTCCACGGACCAGCACAAGGGCCTGGGCCAGGGCTCCATCCCCTGGGAAACCGTATTCCCCTGGCTGGAGGCGCGCGGCCTGGAGCCCACCGTCACCTTCGAGCCCCACACCCAGGACGCCTACAAGGCCTCCATGCGCTACGTGGCCGAAAGGCCAGGCTATTTCGACCGCCTTGGCGTGAGCGCCCCGGAGCCGCTGGGAGCGTGAGGAATCCGCGACCTGGGCACGCCCATTCCGTTGGCGGATGCGTCAGCGCTTCTTGCGGCGCGTCTTGCGCTTCATGCTGAGCAGCCCCCGTTCCCCCACGGGCGCGGTGGTCCAGTTCCGGGTGATGGCCAGCACGCGCAGCCCGAAGGTGACCACGATGGCGGCCAGGGCGGCCAGCAGCGGGGGCGCGGCGGTGTGCAGGCGCAGAGGGATGTAGACCAGGCAGCCGATGAGCGCGGCGAAGGCGTAGAACTGCCCGGGTTTGAAGACCATGGGGCGCTCGCCCGTGAACAGGTCGCGCAGCACGCCGCCGCCGCAGGAGTTGACCACGCCCACCAGCACGGCCGGGGCGAAGCCCAGGCCCAGGGCGAGTGACTTCTCGACCCCCACCACGGCGTAGGCCCCCAGCGCGGCCGCGTCCACCCAGGCGATCAGCCGCTCTGAGAGCACCGCCCGGGTGCCGAAGGCCACGCCCAACACGGCCGCGGCCGCCACCACCATGAGGTAGCGGTCGTCCGAGAGCACGGCGGGCACGCCCGCATGCAGGAACACCCCGTCGCGGATGAGCGCTCCGCCCACGCCCGTGGCCAGGGCCAGCACGCACAGGCCGATGATGTCGAACTCGCGGCGGATGGCCTCGATCACGCCCGTGAGGGCCATGAGGAACACGGCGGAGAGGTCCAGGAAGATGGGGAGCTGGAATGGCTGTGCGTCCATGGAGGCCCGATACAACGAAACCGGGGTCAGGCAAAGGGGTCGGTGGACCGCGCCAGCGGGAGTTTCAGGCCGGGCCGGCCCACTTGCGGGGCGAGGGGCGGATGCGGGCATTTTCACCGGCAGGCTGGGCCGGGGTGAAAAAAGAAGCCCCCCTCCGCGCGGGAGGGGGGCTCAGACGGGGCTGACGCATGATGCGTGAGCCGGAGTGTTTTGTTGTGGGTTCGGTTGCCCGGTTGCCTGTCTCCAGGGTTTCGAAAACCATCTCGGACGTTTGGTCGCTCGGGCCTCCGGGAATCGCCTGCAGGCGGCCTTTGGAGGCTTTTTCGTCCGGCACGCCAGCCCACATGGACTGGGCGCGCTTGGTTGCTCGTTTACCTGACTCAGAGCCTGTCCGAAAAACCTGGCCGGTAGGGGTCCTCTTGGGACCTCGCCGCCCTCTCCCGCTTGGGCCGTGGAGGGCTTTTTACCGGCCTGCCCCGCCGATCGCGGCTTGGGGCTTTTGTTTACGCAGTTGCCTGATTCCAGTGCCGTCCATTCGAACCACCCGGACCTGCTGCTGTCGCCTCGACTCGTTGGGGGCGAATATTCGAGGCTCACGCTGTCCGGCTTGATCCCGCCCGAAGCGGAATCCGGTTGGTTGCCCTGTTGCCTGTCTCCAGTGCCGCGTCTTGCCGCCGTTCGGTTCGGGCCCTTGGGCGCCCGAGCCGGTCGGGCTGGATGGGCCCGGCCGGGGGCGTTCTCCGCCCGACGGCTTTGGGGCCTTGGCCCCGGCTCGAGGTGCGGCAGTGTCGGCGTTCTCCTGTTCGGGGTTGGCTGGCGCCGCATCCTCTCACTTCTGATTACAGAAAATAGTCATTGCCGTGGCGATGGCAAGAGGAAATGGCCTCAAAATTATTAATTTTGGGACATGGAAGGGCAACCGATGGAAACCGCTGATTATTCAGGGGGCTTGGTCGGCTTCCACCTTGAAGTCGGTCATGCGGACGGCCTCCAGGTCTTCCCCGGTATGGCTGGGGTCGTGGCCGGTGCGCCGCAACTCGAAACGCACGGTGAGCATCCGGTAGGGGGCGCGCCGCTCCAGAACCAGCTTGTCGAACCCGCGCGGGTCCGGGCCGGTGCTCTCAAAGGCGGCGACCCACGGTTCGTCGTCGAAGCGGCATCGCACGGTGAAGCGGTTGCCCGACAGCCGGTTGGAGAAGCCGAAATGAACCGTGACGATCTGGCCGCGGGGGTCCGCGTTGCGGTACTGGAACTCTGCGAAGCCGGTGACGCCGGGCTGGGTGGCGACCAGGATGTCCTCGAGCACGGGCATGCAGGCCAGGTTTTCAAGGGACGACACCTTGGAGAGCAGGTCCGCCGGGCGCGCCGTGAGCCAATGCCGGGCCGGGAGGGTGCCGAGCTCCTGCACGGGCGTCCGCGCCAGCGGGGCGCAGCCAGTGCCCTGGCCGGGGACGTTGACGCAGGCCGTGGCGTCCCGCGGCGTCAGGCGCTGGGCGCGTAGCGGGTTGGGGTCGCTGAAGCGGTCGAGATACCAGTTGATGGGGCTGACCACCCCGGCCTCGGGGTAGACGTAGACCTTCCCGGGGAAACCGCTGCCGGCCAGGAGGCGCGCGGCCGCCTTGGCCGTGCCGGTGTAGCTCTGCTCCTGGTAGTAGGCCGGGGCGCCGAAGCCCAGGTACAGCCAGGCCGTTGCGAAGCACAAGGCGAGCGGCGGCAGCGGGCCGGGGAGCAGGCTCAGGGTCCAGCCCAGCCACACGGCGGCCACGGGGAGCAGGAAGATGAGGTGCCAGGGGTTGAAGTAGGAGCCGTACCCCACCACCACCAGGGCCGCCAGGGGCGCGGCCAGCCAGATGGCGGACGCTTGGGCCAGGGGGCGGTCCCGGCGCAGGAGCAGGGCCAACCCCGCGAGGGCGGAGGCGGCCAGAGCCAGGCGCGCCCAGGCGATGTTCTCCCGGAAGAGCAGCTCCGACAGTTTGACGAGGCAGGTCAGGGCGAGCTGTCCCCTGTCGGCGGGCTGCTCCAGGCCCCGCTCGTGCCCGAGGGAGGCCAGCAGGAACGGAAGGTTCGCGGCCACGGGCACCAGGCAGAGCAGCCCGAAGGCCAGGACGTTCAACAGGCGCTTCGCCCGCCCGATGGAGGCGGCGAGCAGCGCGAGCCCGGCCCCGCCCGCGCACAGGAGCGCCCCGTGGTTGAGCAGCAGCGGCGGCCACAGGGCCAGGGCGGCCCAGGCGGCGTCGCGGGTTCGTTTTTCGCGGGCGTAGCGGCAGGTGAAGGAGAACGCCAGCAGGGAGAAAAAGAAGATGATCGCATAGGGCCTGAGCTGCCTCGACAGCAGCACGTGCCATGGGAGCACGGCCACGACAGCCGCCATGGACAGGCCTATCCGCGCGTTCCAGAGGCTGCGGCCCGTCCACCAGGCCAGCCATACCCCGCCCAGCCCGAAAATGAGGGAGGGCGCGCGCAGCACCGCGTCGTCGTCGCCCACGGCCAGCATGAGCTTGGTCAGGAGGTAGTAGGCGGGAGGGTGGAAGTCGGTCATCAGGGCCCGGCGGATCACCGAGTCCACGGGCAGCTTGGCGACCATGGCCACCAGGGCCTCGTCGAACCACAGCGAGGGCGTGTCGAACTGCCACAGCCGGATGAGCGCCGCGGCGGCCAGGACCAGGGCCAAACAAAAACGCTCCCTGCATACGGGAGTGCAGGGAGCGTTCAGTTGGTGCGGCACGGTACGGAACCTAGACGACCTTGTTCAGCGAATACTCGATGATGCCTTCGGCGCCGGCCTGCTTGAGCTTGGGGATCAGGTCGCGCACCACGTTCTCGGCCACCACGATCTCCACGGAGAGCCAGTCGGAATCCAGCAGGTGGGACACGGTGGGCGAGTTCAGGCTGGGCAGCTGGGCCAGCACGGCCTCCTTGGCGGCCAGGGGCACGTTCATCTTCAGGCCCACCAGCTTCTCGGCGCGCAGCGCGCCCTGGAGCATCATGATCATGTTCTCGATCTTGGCGCGCTTCCAGGGGTCGGCCCAGGCTTCCTTGTTGGCGATGAACTGGGTGTTGGTCACCAACACCTCGGCGATGATGCGCAGGCCGTGGGCCTTGATGGTGGTGCCGGTCTCGGTGACCTCCACGATGGCGTCGGCCAGGCCCTCGACCACCTTGGCCTCGGTGGCGCCCCAGGAGAACTGGACCTCCACGTCAACCCCAGCCTGGGCGAAGTAGCGGGTGGTGTAGCCCACCAGCTCGGTGGCGATGCGCTTGCCCTGCAGGTCCTCGGGGCGGCGGAAGGGGGAGTCGCCGGCCACGGCCAGCACCCAGCGCGCCGGGCGCGAGCTGACCTTGGAGTAGATCAGGTCGGTGACGACCACCACGTCGGACTGGTTCTCGAGGATCCAGTCCTTGCCGGTGAGGCCGCAATCCAGCAGGCCGCTCTCCACGTAGCGCGACATTTCCTGCGCGCGGCACATGGAGCAGGTGATCTCGTCGTCGTCTATCTCGGGGAAGTAGTTCCGGTGGTGTTCTTTGATCTTCCAGCCGGACTTCTCGAACAGTTTGATGGTGGCTTCCTGGAGGGAGCCTTTAGGAATGCCCAGTTTAAGCTTGGGGGCGGACATGCGGGTCTCCTGATGTGGATCTGGAAAAGGCGGCATACGGACGTAAATACGTCCGAAGCAGCGTTGGTAGCCGGGATCGCGGCTGTTGGCAAGCCTTGCGGGGCCTTCGCAGGTGACGTTTGCGTCACGGCGGAAAGGCCGCCGTGGCCCCGGCGGCACATGCCGTCCGGGGGGTACGACGGGCCGCGGGCGCGTTACGATCCCAGGTCCTCTCCCAGTTCGTTCATGAAGTGGTCGTCCTCGGTCCAGTCCTCGCGCACCTTGACCCACAGCTCCAGGTGCACGGGCCTGCCGGTGAGCTCCATGATCTCCTGCCGGGCCTGGGAGCCCACGTCCTTGAGCACCTTGCCGCCCTTGCCGATGACCATGCCCTTGTGGCGGTCCTTGGCGACGTAGATCACGGCGGAGACGCGCGCGCCCTTGGGGGTGTCCTTCCAGTGCTCGATGGCCACGGCCGTGTTGTAGGGCAGCTCCTGCGAGAGCTGCAGGAAGAGCTTCTCCCGGATGATCTCCGAGGCCAGGAAGCGCATGGGCGCGGTGGTCAGCTCGTCGTCGGCGTACATGGCGTCGCCCTCGGGCAGGCGGGCCGTCATCAGGCCGATCAGGCCGTCCAGGCCCTGCTTCTTGAGCGCGGACACCGGCACCACCTCCGCGCCGGGCCACTGCTCAGCCACGCGGGAGATCACCGGCAGCAGCAGGCCCTTGTCCGAGACGGCGTCGGTCTTGTTGAGCGCCACGATCACGGGCAGGCCGGAGCGCTCCACCGGGCGGGAGAGCATCTTCAGGTCGCTCTCCAGCACGTCGGGCTTGCGGGCGTGGTGCGCGGCGTCGAGCACCACCACGATGGCCTGGGCCTGCGCCAGGGACTGCCAGGCCGCCTCCACCAGGCGGCTGTTCAGGCGCGAGCCGCGCGGGATGTGCACGCCGGGGGTGTCCAGCAGGACGATCTGGGCGTCGTCAGTGGTCAGGATGCCAGCAAGCTGGTTGCGGGTGGTCTGGGGTTTGGGGCTGACGATGGCCAGCTTCTGCCCGAGAAGGGCGTTCAATAACGTGGACTTGCCCGCATTGGGGGGTCCGATCAGGACGACGTAGCCGAAGCGGTGGGCGCTCATGTTTCTTGCTCCATATACATGAAAAGGGGTTGCCGGGAGCCCGCGCCCCCTTGCCTTAGCGGTTGACGATGGCTATAGCCGCCCTGTCATGGCGAAAGACCTCATAATTGTCGAGTCCCCGGCCAAGGTGAAAACCATCAAGAAGTTCCTCGGAGAAAAATTCTACGTGGAAGCTTCGGTGGGGCACGTGCGCGATCTGCCCCAGAAGAAGCTCGGCGTAGACGAATCCAAGGGCTTCGAACCCCAGTACGGAGTGATCCCCGGCAAGCAGAAGGTCGTGGACCAGTTGCAGAAGGTCGCCGCCAAGGCCGGGACCGTCTTCCTGGCCCCCGACCCCGACCGCGAGGGCGAGGCCATCGCCTGGCACATGGCGGAGCTCCTCAAGGAGACCAACCCCAACATCGAGCGCATCCAGTTCAACGAGATCACGGCCAAGGCCGTGCGCGAAGCCCTGGAGCACCCGCGCGAGATCAACGAGAAGCTCTTCCAGTCCCAGCAGGCCCGGCGCATCCTGGACCGGCTGGTGGGCTACAAGATTTCCCCCCTGCTCTGGCGCAAGGTGCGCAAGGGCATCAGCGCCGGGCGCGTGCAGTCCGTGGCGCTGCGCATCGTGGTGGACCGCGAGAAGGAGCGCCTGGCCTTCAAGCCCGAGGAGTACTGGCTGTTCAAGGCCCGCCTGGAAGGCGACGCGCCCCCGCCCTTCGAGGCCGACCTGGCCAAGATCGGCGGCAAGAAGGCCCACGTGGGCAGCGCCGACGCCGCCCAGGCCCTCGACGCCGAGCTCAATGGCAAGCCCTTCGTGGTGCGCGAGGTGGCCGAGAAGGAGCGCTCCAAGCAGCCCCCGGCCCCGTTCATCACCTCCACGCTGCAACAGGCCGCCAACCAGCGCCTGGGCTACGCCGCCAAGAAGACCATGGGCGCGGCCCAGAAGCTCTACGAAGGCGTGGACCTGGGCGAACGCGGCACCACGGCGCTCATCACCTACATGCGTACCGACTCCACGCGCATCGCCGACGAGGCCCGCGACGCCGCCAAGGCCTACATCGTCGACACGCTGGGCAAGGAATACTACCCCGCAAAGGCCCGGGTCTTCAAGACCAAGGCCGGCGCCCAGGACGCCCACGAAGCCATACGGCCCATCGACGTGGCCATCACCCCGCGCGACGTGGCCGGGCTTCTGCCCAAGGACCAGTACCAGGTCTACAAGCTGGTCTGGGAGCGCTTCGTGGCCTCCCAGATGGCCGCGGCCCGCTTCTGGGACACCTCGGCCGCCATCGAGTGCGGCCCGGCCGAGTTCAAGGCCAAGGGCGAGCGCCTGATCTTCCCCGGCTTCCTCAAGGTCTACGGCCAGGACGCCGAGGACGAGTCCGGGGCCTCCAAGGCCCTGCCGCCGCTGGCCAAGGGGCAGGAGCTCAAGCTCCTGGAGCTCAAGCGCGAACAGAAATTCACCCAGCCGCCCCCGCGCTACACCGAAGCCTCCCTGGTGCGCGAGCTGGAGGAGAAGGGCATCGGACGCCCCTCCACCTACGCGGCCATCATCTCCACCCTGCTGGACCGAGACTACGCCCGCCTGGAGGAGAAGCACTTCGCCCCCACCGAGCTCGGCGTCACCGTGTCCGACCAGCTCACCGCGCACTTCCAGACCGTCATGGACGTGGGCTTCACCGCCGGCATGGAGGAGGCCCTGGACCAGGTGGCCGAGGGCGGCAAGGACTGGCGCGCCCTGCTCACCGAGTTCGCCTCCGGCTTCAACGCCGACCTGGACAAGGCCTCCAAGGACATGGCCAACGAGGACACCGGCCTGGCCTGCCCCGAGTGCGGCAAGGCGCTCAAGGCCAAGTTCGGCCGCTCCGGCCCGTTCCTGGCCTGCGCGGGCTATCCCGAGTGCAAGTTCACCTCCAACTTCACCAAGGACGAGACCGGAGCCTACCAGCTGGCCGAGAAGATCGCCAACGCGGACAGCGGCCTGGTCTGCCCCAGCTGCGGCAAGCCCATGCTGGTGAAGTTCGGCAAGCGCGGGCCGTTCCTGGCCTGCGCGGGCTACCCCGACTGCAGCACCACGGCCAACTTCACGCGGGATGAATCCGGCAAGTACCAGTTCGTCGAGACCCCGGAGCAGATGGTGCCCGAGGTCGTTGGCTCCTGCCCGGAATGCGGCAAGGACGTCCTGCTCAAGAAGACCCGCACCGGCAGCCGCTTCTATTCCTGCTCGGGCTACCCCAAGTGCAAGTACTCCAAGCCGTTCACCACTGGCGTGGCCTGCCCCCGCGAGGGCTGCAACGGCGAGCTGGTGGAGAAGAGCTCGCGTTACGGCAAGCTGTTCTACTCCTGCTCCAACTACCCCAACTGCGACATGGCCGTGTGGGACTGGCCCGTGGTGGAGCCCTGCCCGCAGTGCGCCTCGCCCATCCTGGTGAAGAAGACCACCAAGACCCACGGCGAACATCTGGCCTGCCCGGTCAAGACCTGCAAGTACCGAAAGCTTCAGCAATAGGCGCACGCGGCGGCCCTCCGGCGACGGAGGGCCGCTTTTTTGACCGCCGCACACGGCGCGGCCGGAGAGACAGATGAGCGAACAGCCCGGGACCACCCTGGCCGCCGAGAGAGCGGCCCCCTCCAAGAACCTGCTGCGGGAATACTGCGCGGCCCTGGGCTGGGCCCTGGTGCTGGCCTTGGTGATCCGAACGGCCGTGATCCAGACCTTCGAGATCCCCTCCGGCTCCATGCTGGAGACCCTGCAGATCGGGGACTACCTGGTGGCCAACAAGTTCGTCTACGGCGTGCGTGTGCCCTTCACCGCCCACCGCCTGCCCGGCCTGCGCGACCCCAAGCCCGGGGACGTGATCATCTTCGAGTTCCCGCAGGACACCAGCCAGGACTACATCAAGCGCGTGGTGGGCGCGCCCGGGGACCTGGTGGAGGTGCGCGACAAGCGGGTGTACGTCAACGGCGCGCTCCGCGAGTTCCCCGGCGAGAACCACCGCGACAAGAACGTGCTGCCCGCCTACATGGGCCCGCGCGACAACTTCGGCCCCGTGAAGGTGCCCCAAGACGCCTACTTCGTCATGGGCGACAACCGCGACGAATCCTACGACAGCCGCTTCTGGGGCTTCGTGCCCATGGCCAACGTCAAGGGCCAGGCCATGATCAAGTATTTCTCCCGCGAGCCGGGCACGATGAAGGTCCGCTGGGGCAGCATCGGGCAGATGATCGACTGAGTTCCCGAGGGGGCGCCGCAACCAGGCCCCGACATCCCCCTGGGGACATCGCCTGGTGACTCCAACTGGACAGCGCGCGGGGCGTCGCGTAGCAATGTCGGGTCGCCGGGCGAAGGCCGGATAAGGCCAACATGCCGCGAGCACGGTTGTTTTCGACCGTGTCGATGATGATTCGACCCTCAAGGAGTTGGTCATGGATACAGCATCGACACGGCCCACGGCCGCCCGGCCTCACCCCCCGGTTCCCCTTCGCCAGTTCCGGCTTCCCCTCCGCCTCGCCGCCCTCGGCGTCCTGCTCCTCGCGCTCATCCCGGTGCAGGCCTCGGCCTTGCGCTTCGTGACCATGGGCGATTCGCGCGGCTATACGGTGGACGCCCCCCTCAACACCGCCGTGCTGGCCCAGGTGAACCAGCGGATCAAGGCCCTGAGCCCGGCGCCCGAGTTCCTCGTGTTCCTCGGGGACTTGTCCTACCGGGCCAACATCCCGGTGGACGGCCACGACCACTACACCTACAAGACCTGGCTGGACTTCATGCGCGCCCCGTCCACCGGCCTGCCCGCCTCGCTGCCGCTCTACATGGTCATCGGCAACCACGAACTCTACGACGAAGGCCTGGCTCCCCACGCGGAGGCATCCATCACCCTCGCCTGCCAGCAAGCCTACCAAAATTTCATCCAGACCAACGCCTCGTCCACGTTCATGCCTAACGTCACCAGCCTGAACGACAACTACAAGAACCTCGCCTATTCCTTCACCTCGGAAGACGGCAAGTCGCTCTTCGTGGTCCTGGACGGCTTCTACATAGCCACCGGCCCGACGCAGCCCTATGACGGGGCGGGCGCACTGAACCAGACCCAGCGGGACTATCTCCAGACCACGCTCTCGCAAAGCAGCGCCAAGACCAAGTTCGTGTTCGTGCACAACCCCGCATTCGGCCCCTCCACCCAGCCCACGACGGCCTGCGTCGCTTCCAGCATGTGCGAGTTCTGGAAGATCGTGAATGACAACAAGGCGACGGCCGTGTTCAACGGCCACGATCATCTGTTCTCCAGGGTGCTCGTGAATTCCGGCTTCAACGGCGCGAATCCCGGCTACAGCTTCACGAAATCGATCCCCCAGGTCATAGCGGGAACCTGCGGGGCGCCCATCTCGGGCACCTACGACGAACCGGGCAAGCCCCCCCTCGCGGCCAGTTGGAACGGGAAGCTGCAGTTCAATTATTCCGTGGTGGACGTGGACGATTCAGGGCCACAGGCGAAGGTGACCATCAACTCCTATTGCGGGGACGGGTCCGGAAGCTGGAGCCTGTGCGACCGCTACACCAACGCCCCCGTCACGGTCGCGCCCGCCGACTCGCTCCTGCTGCGGAGCGGAGGGCAGGGCCAGTGAGCGCCGCGCCCGCCCCGGGTTCCGCGCGCAACCGGTTCGTCCGGCTCCTGGCGGTCTGCGCCCTGCTGTTCGCCCTGGCTCCTGTGGACGCCCAGGCCCTGCGCTTCGTGGTCATGGGCGATTCGCGCGGCCGCGACGCCGTTGATCTCGTGAACACGGCGGTCCTGGCCCAGGTGAACCAGCGCATCAAGAGTTTGAGCCCGGCACCGGAATTCCTCGTGTTCCTGGGGGACATGTCCGCCCGGGCCAAGGTCCCGTCCGGCGGGGGCGAGGCGTACACCTACCAGCCCTGGCTGGACTTCATGCGCGCGCCCGACACAGGGCTGCCCGCCTCGCTGCCGCTCTACCTGGTGGTGGGCAACCACGAGCTGTACGACGAGCGCGCCAGCGCCACGCGCCCCACGGGCGTGCTGACCTGCGAATGCCAGAGGGACTATCAAGGCTTCATCCGGGCCAACGCCTCGGCCACGTTCATGCCCAAGACAGCCAGCCTGAACGCTGACTACGAGAGTCTCGCCTATTCCTTCACCGCGGATGGCGGGAAGTCGCTCTTCGTGGCGCTTGACGGCTACTTCGTGGGCGACTGCCCCAGCGTGCCCTACGTCGGGGCGGGCTCCCTTGACCGGGCCCAGCTGGACTACCTCAAGGCGACCCTTGAGCAAAGCAGCGCCAAGACCAAGTTCGTGTTCATGCACAACCCGGCCTTCAGGCCCTCCGAAAACGCCGCCACCGCCTGCGGCTCGCCCAGCATGTGCGAGTTCTGGAAGATCGTCGACGAGCACAAGGCCACGGCCGTGTTCAACGGCCACGTCCACCTGTATTCCCGGGTAGAGGTCGACGCGGGCTTTAGCGTCGGCAATCCGGGCTACGAATTCAGGAATTCCGTCCCCCAGATCATCGCCGGAACCTGCGGCGCCCCCATCAGCAAAGCCTCGGCCGGGAAGGGGGACAAGGACGCCGCGCCGAACTGGAACGTGAAGACGCTCTACAACTATTCCGTGGTCGACGTGGACGGCTCGGGGCCAACGGCGAAGCTGCTCGTGCAGACCTACTGCAGCGACGGCGCGAGCGCTTGGAGCCTGTGCGACACGTATTCGAAGTAGCTTCGTAGCGCCTGTGCCGGGTGGAAGGCGGAGCCGCAGGCGCGCCCAGGGACAACTGCAACGGCTTGCCCCCGAGGACGCGTTCCCGGTGCGCTCCCGACGCGAGAACCACGGTTGATCGCCCGTGGGGTGCTGTTATTTCCTCTCTCCGCTCTGCACCGACCACAAGCCCGCGTACACGCCCTTCAGCGCCAGCAGCTCCTCATGGCGCCCACGCTCCACGATGACCCCGTCCACCATGACGATGATCAGGTCGCTCTGGCGCACGGTTGAGAGCCTGTGCGCCACGGCCAGGGTCATCCTGTTCTCGCGGAAGGCGTGCAGGTTCTCCTGGATGACCTCCTCGGTGCGGGTGTCCACGGCCGAGGTGGCCTCGTCGAGCACCAGCACGTCCGGGTCGCGCAGCACGGCCCGCGCCAATGAGATGCGCTGGCGCTGCCCGCCCGAGAGCTTGATCCCGCCTTCGCCGATGGCCGTGTCGAAGCCCTGGGGCAGGGCCTCGATGAACTCCAGGGCCCCGGCGATGCGCGCGGCCTCGCGCAGCTGCGCGTCCGTGGCGTCCGCCGCGCCCAGGCAGATGTTCTGGGCCACGCTGCCCGTGAACAGGAAGGCCTCCTGCGAGACGTAGCCCAGGCGGCGGCGCAGGCTATTCAGGGTGAAGCCGCGCTGGTCGCGGCCGTTCAGCGTGATCACTCCGGATTCCGGCTCCAGGTGGCGCAGCAGAAGCTTGACCAGGGTGGACTTGCCCGCCCCCGTGGGCCCCACCACGCCCACCACCTTGCCGCGTTCCAGCTCGAAGCTGACGCCCTTGAGCACGGGATCGCGGTCCGGGTAGGAGAAGCGCACGTCCTCGAAGGCGAGGGTGCGCGGGGTCTCCTCCAGGGGCACGGCCCCGGGCAGGTCCGCGATGGCCGGGGCCAGTGAGAGCACGCCCCAGATGCGCCCGGCCGAGGCCTCGGAGCGCTGGAACTGGTTGATGAGCATGCCGAACACGAACAGCGGCAGCACCAGGCGCGTGGCCAGCAGGATGAAGGTGGCGTAGTCGCCCACGGTGGGGCCGTTGCCTGTGAGCGTCAGCCAGCCGCCCCCCGCGATGAGCAGGGCGAAGGCCACGCCCGCCACCGCGTAGAGGATGGGCACGAAGCGCGCCCTGGCCAGGGAGGCCCCGATGGCCTCGTCCCGGTAGTGCGCGGACTGCTCCGCCACCCGGGCGGACTGCTCGGCCTCGGCCGTGAAGGCCTGGATCACGCCCATGCCGCGCAGGTTGTTGCCGATGATGCCCGCCACCTGGCCCACGGCCTGGCGCGCCAGGCGGTAGCGCGGCCGGATGTTCGTGGAGAAGGTGCGCACCGCCGCGAATGCGAAGGGCATGGGGGCCATGAGCAAAAGGGCCAGACGCCAGTCGATCCAGAAGAGCACCGCGAAGGTGCCCACGAAGGTGATGATCAGCCGTATGGTGGAGGTGGTGGCGTCGGAGAGGAAGTTCTCCAGGGTGTCCACGTCGGAGGAGACGATGTTCAGGAGGTCGCCGGACTGGCGCTCCTCGAAAAAGTGCATATCCTGGCGCTGGAGGTGGTCGTAGAGGGCCACGCGCAGGTCGTGGCGCACCTGCTGGGCCAGGGCGTCCAGGGTGTAGTCCGACACGGACTGGAACACGGCCAGCAGCACGAAGGAGAGGAGCACCGCCAGCCCGTAGTAGACCAGGGTGTCCGCGCCGGGTGCGGCGCCGTCCTTGGCGGCGGTGATGGCGTCCACGGCCTTGCCCACGATGACCATGGGCACCAGGTCGCAGGAGCGCGCCAGAATATTGGCGGCGATGCCGAACAGATAGCGGTTTCGGTACGGAGCCACGAAGGGCCAGAGACGAAGAAGGGTCCAACTTGATGGGATGCGCATCAAGGGAGTATACGCCAACCCCTCACGGAGGAAAACCTATGAACGACCGGTATGTCTGCCTGCTCTGCGGCTACACCTACGATCCCAAGCGCGGCGACTCCAAAGGGGGCATCGCCCCCGGCACCCCCGGGGACAAGCTCCCCCCGGAGTGGACCTGCCCCGGGTGCGGCGGCCCGCAACGCAATTTCGCCAAGCGCGACGACTAGCGGGGACGCGACGCGAAGCCTGATGGGAGTCCAGAGGGACGAAGTCCCTTTGGCCGCCGGAGGCTATGCCGTCTCCTCTTGTTTCTTCTCCTTGGGCGCGCTGGGGTTGCGGGCCTCGCAGGGCGTGCCGGTCTGGCACAGGCCGCAGCTGTTGACCCTGAACCCAAGCTGGTCGCTCTCCACGAAGGGTCCGGTGACGCCCCGGATGTAGTCCTTGCATTTGCGCTTGTCGTGGCCGTTTTCGGTGATGGCTCCGGCGGGGCAGCGCTTGATGCAGGCCTTGCACACCCCCTTGGAGACGCGCAGGCACCACTCGTTATGCGCCGCGTAGGCGCGCGGCGTGGGTTCAAGCTCGATGCGGGCCACCACGGAACCCAGGCGCACGGCCTTTCCCAGGGGGGTTATCAGCCCGTCGCAGTGACCGAAGGTGCCCAGGCCGCAGACGTGCGCGGTGTGCCGCTCCGACCACATGGAGGCGAAGCCGTGGCGCGGCGACATGGCCCGGCCCCAGGCGGGCAGCATCACGGGCGCCACCGCGTTGACGCCCCGGCGCTCCAGCAGCTCGACCATGAACAGCCGCAGCCCCCGGTTGACCATCTCACCGAAGTGGCGGGCGCGGCTCCACTCGATGCTGGGCATGGGCCCGGCCTTGCGCTGGGCGGCTCGGGTGTGCGCCGTCTGGGGCAGCACCCAGGAGATCACGGAGAGTTCAGCCGGGTCGGGGGCCTCCTCGGGGAAGGCCTTGCGGTAGGCGTCCAGGGGGGTCCAGTAGAATTCGGGGCCGATGTCGGCCTTGATGCGCTCGAAGAGCGGGTCCGCGCCCGAGGCGCAGCCCAGCAGCGGGGTGTCGAAGGCCGGCAGGTCCGACCCGGGCTCGATGGAGTTGTTGGACCTGTCGTCCATCCAGGCCGCTACGTTCAGGACGATGTCTCGCATGGCGCACTCCTTGTCTGGGAAAATCAGTACGCCTTGCCGCAGGCAATTCAAGCCCCGGCGCGGGGTCGCGCCCCATTTTCCAACGCTTCCGAATGTGGTAGGCATCAGCCATGCAAGACGCCATGACCCCGAGACAACGCCTGGACGCCGTGCGGGAGCGCATCGCCCGGGCCTGCGCCAGGTGCGGGCGCAAACCGGCGGAGGTCACGCTGGTGGCCGTCTCCAAGACGCACCCCGCCGAGGACGTGCTGGCCCTGCACGCGGCCGGGCAGGACCTCTTCGGGGAGTCCTACGTGCAGGAGGCCCTGCCCAAGATGGCGGAGCTTGCGGGCCAAGCACGCGAAGGCCGGACGCTGGCCTGGCACTTCATCGGCCGGTTGCAGAAGAACAAGGTGAAATACATCGCAGGGAAGTTCGCCCTGCTCCACACCATCGACAGCCTTGAATTGGCATCGATTGTGCATAAAAAATCCGCGGCGTTGGGCCTGGTCCAGCCGGTGCTCCTGCAGGTCAACCTGGCCCACGAGGAGCAGAAGGCCGGTTGCGAGCCGGGGGACGCCGAGGGGCTGGCCCGGGCCATCATGGGCATGGAAGGGCTCAGGCTCGACGGCCTGATGCTCATGCCCCCCTGGGACCCGGACCCCGAGGCCAACAGGGGCCTCTTCGCCCAGGCGCGCCAGCTGCGCGACACCCTGGCCCGGAACCTGGGCCTGGCCCTGCCGGAGCTCTCCATGGGCATGTCCCACGATGTGGAGCAGGCCGTGGAAGAGGGCGCGACCCTGGTGCGCGTGGGAACGGACCTTTTCGGGCAACGTCCCTGCGCCCGATGACAGCAGCTTGACTGGCACACTCTCAAGGAGCCGCACATGGCCAAGATCGAAGAAGGCGAAGAGCAGCCCAAAAAGAAGAAAAGCAAGCTGCTGCTCATCATCATCCTGGTGGTGATCCTCGGCGGCTTGGGCGCCGCCGGGTATTTCTACGTCTATCCGAAGTACTTCAAGGCCCAGCCCGCAACGGAAGAGGGGCAAGCCGAGGGCGAAAAGAAGGAAGAGAAGAAGGACGAGAAAAAGGCCGAAAAGAAAGAAGAAAAGAAAGAAGAGAAGAAGGAAGAAAAGAAAGAGGGCGGAAAGAAGGACGAGAAGAAGCCCCCCGTGGGCTTGCAGAACGTCGTCACCAACCTGGCCGACTCCGGCGGCAGGCGTTACGTGCGCCTCTCCGTGGAGTTCGACTTCAAGGACTCAGAGGCCCAGGCAGAGTTCGAGGAGAAGTACCAGGCCCGCATCAAGGACGCCGTGCTCACGCTGCTGTGGTCCAAAACCTCGGAGGACCTCTCCTCCGTGGACGGCATGATCGCCTTCCGGAGCGAATTGCAGGCCCGGGTGAACCAGATCATGGGCCAGGGCAAAGTGAAACAGGTGTTCATCACCGACCGCGTGATCCAATAGGGAACGGCCATGAGCAAGATTCTCAGCCAGGACGAGGTCGATACCCTCCTGCGCGGCCTCACCGGCGGCGAGCTGGAGGCCGAGACGGACATCCTGGAGGACGACTCGGGCATAGTGCCCTTCGACCTCTCCAACCAGGACCGCATCATCCGCGGGCGCATGCCCGTTCTGGAGATCATCAACGACCGCTTCTCCCGGCTGGCCACCAACGCCATGGCCAACGCCATGCGCAAGCGCGTGGACGTGAACCCCATCTCCATCGACATGTCAAAGTTCGGGGATTTCATGCGCTCCCTGCCGGTGCCGACCTCCATCAACATCTTCAAGCTCGACCCGTTGCGCGGCAACGCCATCCTCGTGGTGGACTCGCGCCTGGTGTTCGCCCTGGTGGAGAACTTCTTCGGCGGGGCCGGCTCCCAGCCCAAGGTGGAGGGCCGCGACTTCACGCCCATCGAGCAGGCCATCATCTCCAAGGTGGTCAAGATCGCCCTGGCCAACCTGGAGGACGCCTGGCGGCCCGTGCACGAGGTGCACATCGAGCTGGTGCGCTCCGAGATCAACCCCCAGTTCGCGGCCATCGTGCCGCCTTCGGACGTGGTGGTGGTCGTGACTTTCGAGGTGGAGCTGGAGAACGCCATCGGCTCCATGGTGGCCTGCCTGCCCTACGCCACCATCGAGCCCATCCGCTCCAAGCTGTACGCGTCCTTCCAGTCCGAGCGCCTGGAAGTGGACCACGCCTGGATCAGCCGCTTCAAGGAGCGCCTGATGGAGACCCCGGTGGAGCTCAAGGTGGAGTTCGGCACCACGCAGCTTTCCGGCAGGCAGCTGCTCTCCCTCAAGGAGGGGGACATCCTGCTGCTCAACACCGACGTGGAGGCCCTGCTCAAGGCCGAAGTGCAGGGCGTGAGGAAGTTCTGGGGCATCCCCGGCACGGTGAAATCGAACAAAGCCTTCCAGGTTCTCCGGGAAGAGGAAACGCATTTCTAAGCGGAGGAGGCTCCGATGGCCGACGATGTAGATCAAGACCAGCTGGCCGCAGAATGGGCCGCAGCCCTGGAGGAGACCGACAGTTCCAACGGCGCGCTGGACCCCTTTGAGCAGGCCCTGGGCGCGGCGGGCGGAGGCGGCGGCGACGCGGCCCTGGCCGAGCAGTGGGCCTCGGCCCTGGCGGGCGACGAGGAGGTCTCGGTCAAGAACGAGCGGGCCCAGGCCCAGCTGGCCTCCAAGAGCCGCGAGGCCACCTTCAAGGACATGACCCAGGAGTCCAAGGCCCCCCGGCCCGAAACCGGGAGGCGCGACCTGGACTTCATCCTGGACATCCCCCTGGACGTCTCGGCGGAGCTGGGGCGCACCAAGCTGCTCATCAACGAGCTTCTCCAGCTCGGCCAGGGCTCCGTCATCGAGCTGAACAAGCTGGCCGGCGAGCCGCTGGAGATCTACGTCAACGGCAAGCTGGTGGCGCGGGGCGAGGCGGTGGTCATCAACGAGAAGTTCGGCGTGCGCCTCACCGACATCATCAGCCCCATCGAGCGGGTGAAACAGCTTGGCTGACGCGGCCGAGACGATCTCCACGGTCCACCAGGTCAGCCTGGGGGGCACGGTGCTGCAGATGGCCCTGGCCCTGGCGCTCATCCTGGGCATCATCCTGCTGGGGTACTGGATGCTGCGCCGCTTCGGGCCGCGCCTGGGCCTCGGCGCCATGGCCAGGCCCCACGGCCTGCGCCTGGAGGGGCACATGGGCCTGGGGCCCCGCAAGTCGCTCATGGTGGTGCGCTTCGCGGGCAAGCTGTTGCTCCTTGGCGTCACCGACAACAGCATCAACCTGCTCTCGCAAACGGACTGCACCGATGAAAGCACGGATTTCAAGACCGCTCTTGACGACGCTCGCCAGCGTCCTGGCGACGCTGGGCCTGGCGACACTGGCGCTGGCGGCTGAGCCGACCCTCACGCTCAACCTGGCGGGGGGGCAGCCGCAGCCGGAAAAGGTCAGCCTGCTGCTGGAGATCCTCTTCCTGCTCACGGTGCTCTCGCTGGCGCCCTCCATCGTCTTGTGCGTCACCTCCTTCACGCGCATCATCGTGGTGTTCTCCTTTCTGCGCCAGGCCATGGGCACGGGTCAGATGCCGCCCAACCAGATACTGGCCAGCCTGGCCATCTTCATGACCGTGGTCATCATGTACCCCACGGGCAAGCAGATCTACGACGAGGCCCTGAACCCCTACATGGAGGAGCGCATGGGCTTCAACGAGGCCCTCAAGAAGGCCGAGGCCCCGCTGCGCGAGTTCCTGTTCAAGCACACCCGGGAGAAGGACCTCTCCATCTTCTACACCATCACCAAGATGGAGCAGCCCAAGACCAAGCAGGACGTGCCCACCATGATGCTGGCCGCCGGGTACATGATCAGCGAGCTCAAGACCGGCTTCACCATCGGTTTCCTGGTGTACATCCCCTTCCTGGTGCTGGACATGGTGGTATCGAGCGTGCTCCTGGCCATGGGCATGATGATGCTGCCCCCGGCCATGGTCTCCATGCCGTTCAAGCTGCTGCTCTTCGTCATGGTGGATGGCTGGGCCCTGATGACGGCCTCGCTGGTCAACAGCTTCAGCTAGGCCGCCTGTAGCAATTTTTATCGCCGGAGCACGCCGTGACGCCCGAAACAGTCATCACCCTGGCCCGCTCGGCCATCGAGACCACCCTGATGCTCTCGCTGCCGCTTTTGGCAGTGAGCCTCATCGTGGGCGTGGTGCTCTCCGTGTTCCAGGCCGCCACCCAGATCCAGGAGACCACGCTCACCTTCGTGCCCAAGTTGGTCGCCATGTTCATCACGCTCATCATCGCCTTTCCATGGCTCATGGACACCATGCTCGCCTTCACGCGGGACCTGATCCTGGCCATCCCGCAGTACATCCGCTGATCCGGTTCGCTGAGAGCGCGCCTTGCATGGTTGCCACGTTTCAGGCGCGGTGAACCGTAACGGGGCCAGCCGTGGCCGAGACAATCGGCAGCCCTCCGGCGGCCAGGGGCGCCGCCCCTGGACCCCGCGAGAGGGAGTTCCTCCCTCTCGACTCCCATATCGCTTCGCGTTCATGGCGCATATTCCGGCTTGCCCCGCCCAATCGCAGGGTCCGGGGGGATCATCCCCCTGGCGGGTGCAGGGCGGAGCCCCTTTCGCCTTCACCCCCCTCCGGCCTGCGGATTGCCTCAACGGACTACAGTATGGTGGATGCATCCACTCGGTATTGTAGCGATTTTCCGATGGACGCCAAACATGCAAACCGCTACCGTCAGGCTGCGGGTCTGAGCACGGCCCGCGACGCTCACACGAGGGGGAACCATGCAGTCACTGTTGCTACGGTCCTTGATGGTCTTGGCGGCCCTGGCCCTTCCGATTCTTTCCTCTCCCGGCCACGGTCGCGCCCAAGTCCTCGGGCCGGACCCCTACTTCCCCAGCCAGGCGGCCACGCTGGAGGCCCTGACGCTCCTGCCCGCGCCCCCGCAGCCCGGCACGGCCAACCAGGCCGCCAACGTGCAGCTCTTGAACATCGTCAGCAGCACGGCCACCCCGCAGATGGTGGCGGCGGCCCAGTGGGACGCCAACCCCTCGGTGTTCGATTTCTCCCAGGTGTTGGGGCCGAACTTCTCGGCGGAGAAGCTGCCCGTGACCAACACCTTCTTCAACAAAGTCATCATCAACATCGAAAACACGAACATAAACCTGGACAAGCTCTACCACAGCCAGGGACCGGTGAGCCCGGACTCCTACCCCAGCGCGCACACCCTGCTGGGTTTTGTGGACGGCGTCATCCTGGCCGACATGGTGCCCGAGAAGAAGGACCAGCTGCTGACCTACGGCGTGCAGTTCGGCCTGAACCGCCTGATCCTGGGGGCGCACTGGCCCACCGATGTCACCGCCGGGCAGATGGAGGCCGCGCTCCTGCTGCCCGCGCTGTACGCCAGCCCGCAGTTCCAGAGCGACTTCGCCCAGGCCAAGACCGAGGTGCGGGCGCAACTGGGGCTCAAGTAGAACCGGCTTAAGAAGCCTCCGGCGGCCAAAGGGCCTTCGGCCCCCTGGACACCCGTTCCGCTTCGCACTCTACCCGGTTCCCCATGCCCTGGTTCGCCGCCGTGAGACGAGTTGTCTCCCTGGCCGGGCAGCGGGGGGCGGCGCATGACGATATTCTTCCGATATGTCGGCTTGCGCCGCCCCCCG